>JAFGQR010000104.1 GCA_016935555.1 Verrucomicrobiota bacterium | reverse complement strand
TCGCCCCCCCCACCCCCGTTCCTCAGAAGCCCCACGTCCGGGTCGGTCGCCAGCAGCCACGCCCGGCTTGGCGGCACACCGCGCCCCAACCGGGTGGCCCCACGCTGCAGCCGCTCCACGCCCCGTTCCGTGAAGACCCCCTCCACCTGCAGCCAGTAGACCTGCACCCCCGCCTGCATCCGTTCGGCCGCCAGCTGCCGCACGTCCGGCTCGTCCGTGAACACCACCAATCCCTCCGTGTCCGCCGCCAGATCGCCCACTCGCTCGACTCGCAACGGCAGCTTCCAAGCCACTCGCGCCGCCCGGGACGCCCCCGCCGTCCCCGCGCCCATCACCACCCCAAACGGCTTGTTGAATGCCATGATCATCAAAATCACGTTAGAACAATCCTTCTGAATGTCCAGTCAATAGCAATTAGAAATCGTGTTGGCAGAAATCCGCGCAAGAGTCGAAGAAACCGCCCCGCCAGGGACCGACACCCTCCGGACCTGGCGGCATGGGCTGAGGCCGTGAACACCTTCCCCCGGGGCCGCCAAAAAGACTTGAATTTTCCATGCGCGTTGGCGTCATACCAGGATGCTCTTGCCGCCTCAACCCAGCCACCCTCGAGACGCCCGCCTATGAATCTGCTCCCACGCACCACCCGCCGCCATTTCCTCCGCCAGTCGCTCGCCGCCGGCGCAGCCTGCACCCTCGTGCCCCGCCATGTCCTCGGCGCCAACGGGCAGCCCCCCCCCAGCTCCACCCTCGGCGGCGCCCTCATCGGCGTCGGCGGCCGCGGCCCCGGCACCTTCTCCGACCTCGTCAAGGGATTCCAAACCGCCGGCATCCGCGTCCAGAAACTCGCCGAATGCGACGTCCGCTGGAAAGACCGCGCCGACAACAAAACCCGCTACACGGATTTCCGGCGCGTGCTCGAGCGCAAGGACATCGACGTGGTCGCCATCGCCACACCCCCCCATTGGCACGCCCTCATCTCCATCGCCGCCATGCAGGCCGGCAAGGATGTCCTCTGCGAAAAACCCATGACCCGCTTCATCGCCGAAGGCCGCGCCGTCGTCGATGCGGCGAATCGCTACGGACGCATCTTCCAGATCGGCACCTACGGACGGTTCGGCGCCAGCCAGAACCCCAACCACATCCTCACCCGCAAGATCATGAAAAGCGGCCTGCTCAAACCCTGCCCCGCCGTCGTCATCAAGCGCGGCGGCCTCAAGGTCAAAGAGTGGAGCGGCCTCGTCAACGCCCCCCCTCAGCCCATCCCCCCCAACCTCGATTGGGATCTCTACTGCGGCCCGTCCCCGCTCCGCCCCTACCACCCCCACCGCATCGGCGGCACCCACCGCGGCTACTGGGATTACGAAGGCGGCGGCCTTGCCGACATGGCCCAGCACGCCCTCGACCCCGAAACCTGGATCTGGGGCCTCGACGACACCGCCCCCGTCGAAGCCACCCCCAACGCGCCCCCCGCCCACCACGACGCCGTCGGCATGTGGGGCTGGGTCGAACTGAAATATGCCAGCGGCCTCACCCTCGTCCTCGACAGCGCCGAATGGGGCGATCCCTGGGATACAAGCAAACGCCGCGGCGTCAGCTTGAATGACCTGCCCGAAGCCCACCGCGACACCATCCGCTCCGCCCCCGACCCGGAACCCCTGCTCAATTTCGCCCAGGCCGTCCTCCAACGCAAACCCCCCGGCGGCCACGCCGAAGCCGCCCACCGCACCGCCACCATCTTCCACCTCGCCAATATCGCCATCCGCGTCGGACGCAGCCTCCGCTTCGACCCCGTCAGGGAAATCGTCCTCGGGGACGACGAAGCCAACCGCCTCGCCTACCAGCCCATGCGCGCCCCGTGGCACCTGTAAACCCCCAGCCACACCCCATCGCAACGCCCACCCCGCACCCCCCAGCCCCCCTTATGCCAAGCTCCACTCCCGCCATCGCCAAACTCGTCAGCCAACTCCCCGACACCGACGCCGACCTCGACGCCACCCAGAAAGCCCAGCCCGACAAGCTCGGCCGACCCAGCAAATTCACCGGACCCGACCCCAACAAGGCCGAGGCCCTGTTCGCCGAGGCCCTAGCCGGAGGCACCACAAGCCTCGCCGAATTGATCCGCCTCATCCGCCCCCCGGGCCACCCCGACTTCAAAAGCTTCAAAGCCGAATACTTCCTGCACGGCCTCGCCGTCCATGCCGCCCGACCCGGCCGTGAACCCGCTCGCGCCCTCCTCGTCAACACCCTCGCCGCCCAGCTCGCCAATCCCCAACTGCCCAACCCCGTCCGCGCCTTTCTCGCCCGCGAACTGCAGTTCGTCGGCGATGCCACCGCCGCCGCCGCCCTCGGCCGCCTCCTCGCCGATGACACCCTCTGCGACCCCGCCGCCGCCGCTCTCGTCGCCATCCGCGACGGCGCCGCAGCCCAGTTCCTCGCCGCGTGGCCGTCCGCCCACGGACGCCGCCGCCTGGTCATCATCCAAAGCCTCGCCGCCCTCCGCGACCCGACTGGCCTCCCCACCCTCCGCCAAGCCCTCGCCGATCCCCACCCCGATGTCCGCCACACCGCCGCCTGGGGACTGGCGCAGCTCGCCAGCCCCGCCGCCATCCCCGACCTCCTCAAGGCCGCCGATGCCGCCGATCCCTTCGAACGCATCCAATCCACCCACGCCTGCATGCTCCTCGCCGAACGGCTCGCCGGCGCCGGCAACACCTCCGCAGCTACCCGCATCTATACCCACCTCCGCAATACCCGCACCCACCCCAAAGAACATTACCTCCGCGACGCAGCCCAAAAAGCCATGGACCGCCTCGGAGCCTCGGCCACCTCCTAAACCACCCCCGCCCCGCCCCAGACACACGGCCGTGTTTCTGAAAGTCCTCGCCTGCGAAATCGCCTTCCGCGAGATCTGCCACCTCGCCGCGCGCTCACCCCACGTCGTCGACCTCGAGTTCCTCACCCAGGGCTACCACGACATCCCCAAAACCGGCTGCGCCGAAATCCAAAAGCGCATCGACGCCGTGCCCGCGGGGCGTTACGACGCCATCCTGCTTGGCTACGGCCTGTGCAGCAACATCCTCCAGGGATTGACCACCCCCCACACCCCCCTCGTCGTCCCGCGCGCCCACGACTGCATCACCTTCTTCCTCGGCTCCAGGCAGCGCTATCAGCAACTCTTCTCCGAACGCCCGGGCACCTATTACTATACCTCCGGCTGGCTCGAATGCCTCCAACGACGCCGCGATTACGGCGCCGTCTGGGGCGGCGCCTCCCTTCCCGCCAACGCCGGCGCCGCCGCCAGGCAGGCCTACACCCTCTGGACCCGCAAATACGGCGAGGAAGAAGCCCAATACCTCATGCAGGAATTGAACCGCTGGACCCAAAGCTACTCCCACGGCGTCCTTATCCAGTTCGACTTCGCCCAACACCTCGACCTCCCCCGCCAAGTCCGCCAAATCTGCCACCAACACCATTGGCAATACGAGGAAATCCACGGCGACCTCGCCCTCCTCCAACACTGGCTCGACGGCCATTGGGATCCCCCCGATTTCCTCGTCCTCCAGCCGGGCCAGAAAATCGCCGCCTCCGGCGGCCCCGACATCGTCGCCGCCGAACCCGCCGCAGGAACTTGACCCCATGAACACAGCACGCGCCACCGCACCCGCCCCCGGGCCCGCTCGCGCGTGCGCCCCCGAACTCCGGCAGCCGCCCCACCAGCCGACCGTGCCGTTCACGCCGCGAAACCCGTCGAAAACCGCCAATCCACCCCTACACGGCGGCTGACACTTTCGGGGCGGTTCGACGCGAACTGGGGGAGACCGGAACCACGGCGTCCAGCTCGATCTCGAAAAGCAGTTCGTCGCGGCACACTTCGGCCTGCATGGTCAGGACGGGACGGAGGCTGGGGGCGTGACGCCGACACCAGGCGGCGAAAGCGGGGGCGTCCCCGGGACGCTTCAGATAAGCCGAGGCCCGTGTGGCGTCGCGGAAGCGCATCCCACGGGCGTTGAGAATGCCGCGCACGACGCGCATCGTGAGAGCGATCTGGGACGTGATGTCGCCGTCGTGCGCGCTGCGGCCCCCCGGCTCGATACTGGCCGTGCCGGACACGAGAAGATGCCGGGAATGCGGCGTGCCGATTTCGACGGCGCGACTGAAGCAGCTGCCGTAATCGGGGGCCGGACACTGGAGGGGGGAGGACACTTCGGCGATGCGAACGCGATCCTCCGGGGGCTGGATGGCCCAGGCGCCGAGAACAAGGGCGGCGCCGGCCGGATTGGAGGCGCCGATGCCGGTGCTGGCGGGAACAAGATGATCGAACACGCGGCGCCGCCGGAAATACTCGGCGCGGACTTCGTTGAAGGTGTCGTACCAGTCCAAAATGTGGTCGAGAAAAAACCACGTCCGCACCACGTGGGTGGCGCTCATGCCCACCCGTTGCAGAACCGCGTCCAGACTGGCATACGCGCGCCGGCTCTGGTCGGCGCGCGAGCCGTGGATGTTCGCCGGGCGCAGGTTGCCCACAAAACAATGGCGCGAGGCGCCATCGTGAAAGGTGGTCCCGACGATGCGCCCCTCCAGGCGGACGGGCTGAACCTCCGCACCACACATGGCGAGCACATGACAGCCGGCAAGCGTGCCGCCGCCGCAATCCGCGCCGTCGGCCCACGTCAGCGGCCAACGGATGGGGCCAAGAGATTCCCGAAAGGCCCGCAGACTGTCCGGGTAGGCGGCCAGGGCGCCGAAACAATCCTGCTTCACGATCGCCGCCCGGTGCTTTTGGAGAACGCGGACCAGGCGGCGGGATAAGCCGGCGGCGGACTCGCCGGGAAGCGAACGGAGGGTGAGATGAAGTTCGCGGACGCGGCGATGCCGCAGGAGGGTCAGCTGCAGGCCGGGGCTGTGTTCGCGGCGGATGGACGGAGACACAGCAGTCGCGGTGGAGCGGAGCGGGACGATCAAGGACCTGCCAGACATTGGGGACGCGAGTTCAGAGTGAGAGGAGATATGCGACGAGGTCGTCCAGCTGGGATCCGGAGAGGTGGGAGGTCTTGCCGTGTCGATCGCCGGCGTTGCAAACGGTGAGCACGTCGCGAACCGTCGCTGCCGATCCGTCATGCAAGTAAGGAGCCGTGCGCCACAGCTCCACCAACGAAGGGGTGTCAAACGCGCGAACGCCGCGGTCGTAGGCATTGGAGGTGCCAACGTCATAAAGGTTCAAGTCCGTGAACAGGCCGATAGGATGACAACGCGCGCACCCGATGGTCTCGTCTGCGAACAGCTCCTGGCCGCGCCGGGCGGATGCGGAGGGCCGGCCCTGCTCGAGATGCGGACTGGGAATGGGACGGAGGGATCGGACGAAGTCGTCGATGGCACGGGCGACGTGATCGGGCTGGATGGTGAAGAGGATGTGTTTGATGCCGGAACGATTGGCGGTGGCGGCACTGTCGCGAACGCCCGTGCTCATGGACGGAGGCGTTTCGAACGACAGCAGCAGCGTCTTCGAGTTCTTCGGGTTGCCCATGCCGTCGTTCAGAAGATCCCAGTTCAACCCATCCACGCGAGCGTCTTCAGAATGGCAACTCGCGCAGCTCTGCCATTCTTGAAAACAAATGCCAGCATCGTTGAACAAATCCTCGCCCCGGCGCACCGAGGTCGGCTCCCGCCCGGGGCCGAGCGGAATCGACACCGGCTTGACAGGGTCGGCGGCAACATCGAAGGCCGTCAGGGTGTCGCTGAAATAGTTCGCCGCATACACGGTGCTGCCAACCACCACCAGCGCGCGCGGGCCGCGATCGCCCGCGGGCAGCCGGACCCGCCGGCGAATGCCGACCAGAAAGGAGAGGTCGTTCGGCACATCGGCTTGGATCCGCGATGCCACGGTGTAATCGTACGGCTTGGACTCGTCGACGGCTTCGGGCAGCGTCCCCAGTTTGGCACGAAGCTTGGGAATATCCACAATGCTGATCTCGTGCGTGCCAGCGTGGGCAATGACCACGTGCCGGCTGTCCGAGGTCCACGCCGCGCCCCAGGGGTTGGCCGCCCCGGAATCGACACTGTCAAGAAGCACGGTGTTGATGGGTTCGAGCGTGGCCAGGTCGATCAGGGTCTTGGCGTTGGTGTTCATCCAGCCGCGCTCAAGCTGGGTGGTGGGAAGATGAAAGCGGGACAGCAGATGGGTGACCACCGCCACCTTGCCGTCCGGAGACACGCGGATGTCGCGCAACATGCCCGACCCGTTGGGCAGCGGCAGGGTCTTCCTCGTCCGCCCGGTCACGGTGTCGATGACGCTGATGGCCGCGGCGACCACATCGGCGTCGGCGCGCCCGTGATGCAGGTGGTTCGCGACGAGGAGGAACTTGCCGTCGGGCGTCAACGCCGCGGCGACCGGCTCCCGCAGGGCACGGAGGCGTCGGACCTCGCGTCGGCCCGCGAGGTCGAACTCGCTGAGGTCGCTGCTGAAACGGTTGCACGTGTAAAGCGTTTCGCCGTCCGAGCTGAGCAACGGGCTCATCGCCGTGTGGCCCGCTGTCAGGGTCGCCACCGTGTTGCCAGTGCCCGTTTCCAGGATGCAGACCTTGCTGTGCGCCGCAGCGCAGGTCACCACCAGCGTCGCGTCGTCGGCGGACAGGCACAGCCC
Source organism: Verrucomicrobiota bacterium (assembly GCA_016935555.1). Lineage (GTDB taxonomy): Bacteria > Verrucomicrobiota > Verrucomicrobiia > Limisphaerales > JAFGQR01 > JAFGQR01. The sequence goes on along the minus strand of JAFGQR010000104.1, from coordinate 12,480 downwards.
GGTGGGCGATGGCAGCACGGGAAGCGAGCGGGTGACCTTCCGCTCGGCGAGGTCGACCACGAGGATTCTCGCGGCGGTGGCGCAGGCGATGTAAAGAACCTTGCCGTCTCGCGTGGCGGCGAGAGCGGCGGGGGACAGGAAGGCGTCCGGAAAAGCGGCGTCGGGTGCGCTTGGAGCGTGAAGGCAGGGACAGACCACCATGGCCACGGCGAGAGCAGCGGCTCCGAGCGGGGCACGGCGCTGGGACATGAAGTTCATTGATGTGTGTTGACTGGAAATGATTTGCGGAAATTCAACGCTTTGGCCAGTGAAATAGAACGCGCCTGGTTGCCGGGCTGCCGACAAGCGCGCCCGGGCGAGGGTGCGAGCGCTTTTCGGAAACGCGGACCTCCCGATCGCCCGCGGGCGATGGCGCCGCTGAGGCGACCGCAAAGACTTGCGGGGCGGTGGGGACAGCGGGTATGAACAAGCCGCAATGAATGCACCCATGCTGCGCATCGGCGTTTTGGGCTCCGGCAAAGGATCCAACATGGTGGCCATCGCCCGAGCCTGCGCCGCGGGGGATATCCCCGCCCGTATCGTCCAGGTGCTCAGCGACGTGCCCGAGGCGGGCATCCTGGAGCGGGCCCGGGAATTGGGCTTGTCGGCGGACCATGTGCCGCCGGGGAAATACCGGACCAAGCTGGACGAGGAAGCGGAGCGGGCGTATGCAGGCCGGCTGCGGGAAGCGGGCGTGGAGTTGGTCGTGTTGGCGGGATTCATGCGGGTGCTGAAACGGGACTTTCTCGGCGCGTTTCCGCAGCGGGTGATCAATATTCATCCGTCGTTGCTGCCATCGTTCCCGGGGCTCGAGGCGTGGAAACAGGCGCTGGATCACGGGGTGAAAGTAACCGGCTGCACGGTGCACTTTGTGGATGAGGGGGTGGACAGTGGCCCGATCATCGGGCAGGAGGCGGTCGTTGTGTTGCCGGAGGACACCCCGGCGACGCTGCACGAGCGCATCCAGGTTGCAGAACGCCGTCTATACCCGGCGGTCGTCGGCGCCCTGGCGGAGGGGCGGATCAGCGTTGCGGGTCGCCGAACGATCTGGCGGCGCTAACCTGCATTGCTCACCAGTGTCCTGGTGAGCAATGCGGGCTAAGTCACACGGCCGGCGGCGGCACGGCCGGCGGCGGCGCGGCCGGCGGGGAGGAGTCGGCCGCGGGTTCACCGTTCTCATCGCCGGCTTCCTCGGCAATGACCGGCGCGATGGCCTGAAGACGGTCGCCGTCTTCAAGATCGATCAATTTGACGCCCTGGGCATTGCGGCCGGTTTCGCGAATGTCGCGCACGTTGATCCGGACCATTTGGCCGCCGCTGGTGATGAGCATGATCTCGTCCTGGTCGTGCACGGTGAGGGCGCCAACTACCCCGCCCGTGCGCTCGGTGGTTTTCATGGTGATGATGCCCTTGCCGGCGCGGGATTGGACGCGGTATTCCTCGAAGCCGGTGCGTTTGCCGAGCCCGTTGTCGCCGGCGACGAGGAGTGTGGCGTCGGGCACGACAACAGCCAGGGCGACGACGGTGTCGGAGACATCCAGGTGGATGCCGCGCACGCCGGACGCGGGGCGGCCCATGCTGCGCACCGCGGCCTCGTTGAAACGGATGCTCATCCCGCCGTGGGTGATCAGAACGACCTCGTCATGGCCGCTGGTGAGCTTGACGCCAATGAGAGTGTCGCCCGGCTCGATGCCGATGGCGATGATGCCGCCCTTGCGAACATTGCCGAACTCGGCCAGCTGGGTTTTCTTGACGGTGCCACGCTGGGTCGCGAAGAAAAGATACCCCGGTTGACGCCAGGTCTGATCCTCGTTGGACTCATTGGAAACGGAAGGGATGCGAATCAGGGCGGCGACCGACTCCCCCGGCTGCAGTTCGAGCAGATTGGCAATGCTGCGGCCTTTGGAAGCCCGGCCCATGTCCGGAATCTCGTGCACCCGCTCGACATACACACGGCCGGTGTTGGTGAAGAACATCAGGTAATCGTGGGTGCTGGCCGTGAACAGGTGCTCGATGAAATCCTGCGCCTCGCCCTCGCCGGTCATGATCTCACGGGTGGCCATGCCGATGACCCCTTTGCCGCCGCGGCGCTGGGCGCGGTAGGCGGAGGTGGCGGTGCGTTTGATGAGGCCGGCATGGGTGAGGGTGATGATGACCCCCTCGTTGGCGATCAGGTCCTCCATGGACATCTCGCCCTCGTCGGGCACAAGATCCGTGCGGCGCGGCGTGGCGTGCTTGTGCCGGATGGCAAGCAGTTCCTCCTTGATGATGGCCAGAACGCGGGTTTCCCTGGCCAGAATGTCGAGCAGGTCCCGGATGGTCTCGAGAAGGCTGCGGTATTCGGCCCGGACATGGTCGATCTCGAGGCTGGTGAGCTGGTAGAGGCGAAGATCGAGAATGGCATCCACCTGACGCTCGAGCAGCGCATACTGACCGTCCCGGAGCCGGGCCTCGCTCCGGATGAGCACGCCCCATCGTTCGACCTGCTCCCGCGTCCACGCGAAGGCCAGCAGCCTCGTCCTGGCCTCGTCGCGGTCCCGGGAGCTGCGGATGATGCGGATGAACTCGTCAAGGTTGGCCAGGGCCACAAGGTGGCCTTCGGCGATGTCGGCCTTCTCCTCGGTCTTCCGGAGTTTGAAGCGGGTGCGGCGCAGGACGACTTCGCGGCGATGCTCGATGTAGCAGCCGATCAGCTCCTTGAGGTTGAGCGTCTTGGGACGGCCGTGATCGATCGCCAGCGCGTTGACGGAGAAACTGGTCTCGAGCGAGGTCGCCATGTAAAGGTTGTTGATCACCACCTTCGCAATCGCGTCCCGCTTCAGCTCGATCACCACGCGCGTGTCCTCGTCCGACTCGTCCCGCAGCGCAGCAATGTCCGTGAAGCCGGGCGTTTTGTCGTTGACCAAGGCGCCGATCTTCTTGACCAGCTCGGCGCGGTTCACGTTGTAGGGGATCTCATTGATGAGGATCTGCTCGCGGCCGCCCTTGAGGGGTTCGACGGCGACGCGGCCGCGGACTTTGACGCTGCCTCGGCCGGTGGTGAAGTATTTGCGGATGCCGTCGAGCCCGCAGACCATGCAGCCGGTGGGGAAGTCGGGCCCCTTGATGTGCTTCATCAGATGCGGAATCGTGATCGCCGGGTTGTCGATTTGAGCGCAGATGCCATCGATGACTTCGCCCAGGTTGTGGGGAGCCATGTTCGTGGCCATCCCAACCGCGATGCCGGTGCCGCCGTTGACAAGAAGGTTGGGGAACGCGGCGGGAAGCACGACCGGTTCCTGGTGCTCCTCGTCGTAGGTGGGCACGAAATCCACCGTTTCCTGGTCCAAATCCTCCAGCAGCACGGCGCCCAGGTGCGTGAGACGCGCCTCGGTGTACCGCATCGCCGCCGGCGGGTCGTCCTCCACGGAACCGAAGTTGCCCTGCCCGTCAACCAGCGTGGCGCGCATCGACCACGGCTGAGCCATGTGAACCAGAGTGGGATAAATCGCCTGGTCGCCGTGCGGATGGTATTTGCCCATCGTTTCGCCAACGATGCGCGCGCATTTCAGATGCTTCCGGTTGGGCGTCAGGTTCAGGTCGTTGAACATCGCATACAACAACCGCCGCTGCGACGGCTTTAAACCGTCCCGCGCGTCGGGCAGCGCCCGGGAAATGATCACCGACATCGAGTAATCCAGAAACGAGTTCTTGATTTCCTCGGCAACGTTCACCTTGGCGACTTTTTCGCCGGCCGCGTAAGGGGACGCGCCGGCCGACGGGACCTGCTCCGGCGGGGACACAGGGGGTTGCGTTTCTTCAGGCATAAATCATGAAAGCCGTCCAGGCCCGCGGCTCTCCAGAAACTCGAGGGTTGAAGGTCTGATTCTAAGGCTCTTCTGGAATTTCCATCCGAAAACCACGGAGCGGTTTTCCCAGCCCCCATCTCCGCCGCGGTGGGGAGTACTTGAATAAGTTTCTGTCCCAACGAAGCCCGGCCGCCGCGGCGGAGATCGGAGCTCGCTAGACATCGAGGTTGCGCACGTTGAGGGCATTGTCTTCGATAAACTGCCGACGCGGCTCCACCTCGTCCCCCATGAGTTTCGTGAACATCTCCTCGGCTTCGACGGCGTCCGTGAGATCGATGCGCAGGAGCTTGCGTTTCGCGGGGTTCATCGTGGTTTCAAACAGTTCCTTGGGATTCATCTCGCCCAAACCCTTGAACCGTTTGATCGCCAAACCCCGGCGACCCACCTCCTTGATCGCCGACAGAATCTCCGCAATCGAAAACAACGGCCGCACAACGGCCTTGTCGCCTTCGCCCTCGATCAGCTCGAACAACGGTTTGTCCTGCGCCGCGTAGTGGTCCACGTTCAGCCCCTTCCGCGCCAGCGCGTTGAGCAGCTCCTGCACCGACTTGCTCTCATGCAACTCCACATGCCGCGCCCGACGCGTCGTGCCGTTCTTCTTCTCAGACTCCCCACGGTCGGCCCCGTTGCGCTCAACCCCATTCTTCTCCCCCAACACCGTGTCCGAATTCTCAAACAACCCCAGGTCCGAATTCGCGTCGCCAAACAGCCGCAACTCCTCCTCCGTCCGGAAGTACTGCACGGACTCGTCGTTGCCTTCCCGGATTTTGACCAGGTGCCGCGGGAGTTCGAGGGTCTGCGGATCGCGCTTTTCAATGTAATCGGAGAAATCCCCGCCATGCCGCTTGAGGGCCCGGGCATATTTGTCCAGAGACTCCAGCAGTTCGAGAATCTCGGCGATTTGCTTGTCGGTCAGGAGACGATCGTCGGCCAGGTTGCGCAGCTGCACCTCGTCCGTCCCAAGCTGAATCAGAATCTTGTTCAACTGGACGTCGTCGTCGACGTATTCCACGCGCTTTTTGCGCGCGATTTGATAGAGGGGCGGCTGCGCGATATACACATAACCCCGTTTGATGAGTTCGGGCATCTGCCGGTAAAAAAAAGTCAGCAGCAGGGTGCGGATGTGCGAGCCGTCAACATCCGCATCGGTCATGATGATGACCTTGTGGTAACGAAGTTTCTCGAGGTTGAACGACCCCTCCCCTTCCCCGTCGCCGATCCCCGTGCCGACCGCGGTGATCATGGTGCGGATCTCCTCGTTCTGAAGCACCTTGTCGAGACGGGCTTTTTCAACATTGATCAGCTTGCCGCGGATCGGAAGGATCGCCTGAAACTTCCGGTCGCGCCCCTGCTTCGCAGACCCGCCGGCCGAGTCGCCCTCGACAATGTAAATCTCCGTGTTCGCAGGGTCCCGATCGGAACAATCGGCCAGCTTGCCGGGAAGACCCGCGCTGCTCAGCGCCCCTTTCCGCACCGTCTCCCGCGCCTTGCGGGCCGCCTCCCGGGCGCGGGCTGCCAACAGCGCCTTCTCCACCACGCGCTTGGCAACCGGCGGATGCCCGTCGAAGTAGGTCATCAACCCGTCATAAACCACCGACGCCACAATCCCGTCGATCTCCGTGTTGACCAGCTTGACTTTCGTCTGAGACTCAAAACGCGGGTTGGGAAGCTTCACGCTCAGAACGCACACGAGACCCTCGCGGACATCGTCGCCGGAGATGGCGGGGTCTTTTTCCTTGAGCAGTTCGTTCTGCCGCGCGTACTGGTTGATCGCCCGGGTCAGCGCCGAGCGGAACCCGGTCAGGTGCGTGCCACCGTCCGGATTTGGAATGGAGTTCGCAAAGCACAGAATGTTGTCGTTGAAGCCGTCGTTATACTGCATCACGCAATCGATGAAGACGTCCTCCTCGCGGTTCTCCACCGCGGTCGCGCGTTTGCCGGCCAACACAATGGGCGCCGGATGCACCAGCTGCCGGTTCTTGCCCAGCTGCCTCACGAATTCCTCAATGCCATCCCGATACAAGAATCGCTCGCGTTTGTTTTCATGACGCTCGTCCGCCAAGATGATCTCCAGCCCCGGATTGAGAAACGCCAGCTCCCGAAGCCGATTGGCCAGCAGCTCGAACTTGAACTCCGTGGTGAGGGTGAAGATGCTGGAGTCGGGCTTGAACGTGATCAGGGTGCCCGTGTGCTTGCTCTTGCCGATGATCTGAAGCTTGGCGGTGGTCACGCCGCGGGCAAAGGCCATATGATACACCTCGCCGTCGCGCGACACCTCCACCTTGAACCAGTCCGACAGCGCATTGACACACTTGGCGCCCACACCGTGCAGGCCGCCGGAGTACTTGTAGGCGCCCTGCCCGAATTTCCCGCCGGCATGCAAATTCGTCAGCACCAGCTCGACGGCCGGCATCTTGAACTTCGGGTGCATGTCCACCGGGATGCCCCGCCCGTCGTCGCGGATCGACACCGACCCGTCAACGTGAATGGTCACATCAATGCTCTTGCAGTAGCCCGCCAAATGCTCGTCAATCGAGTTGTCCAGCACCTCGAACACACAGTGGTGCAACCCCTGTTCGTCAGGATCCCCAATATACATCCCGGGGCGCTTTCGCACCGCCTCCAAGCCCTCAAGCTTGTCAATCTTTGATGCGTCGTATTTCTCGGTTTTCAGCGGGTCGTCAGCCATAAAAGCCTGCAAAATCAGTGCCTCGGTCACGGGACATTCAAGCGGGTCGCCCTGCATTGAGCCGGCTCCGAAAACACCGCAAGAATACTAGAAAAAAGCCCCTTGAAACACAACGATAATTTCTCACAAAAAATGGGCCGAAACACAACGGGTGGTAGTCGCTGGAAACTTTACCCCTCACTAATGGGGCTCGCGCCCGGAACCCCCATCGCCCAGTTGCCTCCAAGACTTTCCCCCGTGCGCGGACTCTCCAACCTCCGGCACCTCACGGTCGCGCCGACGGCGCTCCCGCACGAATGAACTCCTCGCGGCTCAGCAATCCGTCGCCGTCCGCGTCAAACCGCGGGAACCGCTTCGGCGCCTCCTGGGGATCAGGCTGGCCGGTGAGAAATTCCTCGCGGGTCAGCCGGCCATCGCCGTCCTTGTCCCGACGCGCGAACATTGCCGCGCGGTCCTGCTTGGGCTTCGCAGTCCGCTCGGTGGCACCCCTGGCCGACGACACCCGTGGAACACGAACCTGGGGCCGGGCTTCGGGTTGCTTCGCCAGTAAGGCCCGCAACGCCGCCATAACCCCCGGCTGCTCCGTCGCCAAATTCCGGGTCTCGTCCGGATCCGCCTCATAATCGTAAAGCTCCAAAATGGCGGTTTCCGGAGCCGCGCCGGGTTGTTTCCATTCAACCAACCGATGGCGAGAGGTGCGCACGGCGCGGCCGATCAGTTCCCCCACGCCGCGCGGCGAACGCGGGTAGGCGTGAAACACGGCCGGCTTCGGCCCCGCGGACGACGGGCGTTTCAGCGCCGGCACAAGACTGACGCCGTCCAGACCGGCCGGCAGGGGCAGACCGGCCAGTTCGCAGAGCGTCGGATACACATCCACCGTCTCGGCCAGCGCGCGCGTCCTGGCTCCCGACGGAGCAACGCCCGGCGCGCACACAAGAAGCGGGATGCGGGTCGCTTGCTCATAATTGGTGTGCTTGCACCACATCCCATGGTCGCCAAGGTGCCAGCCGTGATCCCCCCACAGGACAATGAGGGTGGTCGACGCGAGCCCCAGGCGGTCCAGCTCGTCCAGCAGACGGCCCACCTGGGCGTCCATGTAGCTCACCGCCGCATGATACCCGTGTATCAACTCGCGCTGCGCGTCGGGGCTCAACGGGCCGCTCTCCGGAATGTCGCTATACTGCCGCAGTTCGCCCCACGTGGTCGGCGCAAACGACGGCGCATCCCGGGGCGGCGCCGGGATCGGGTGCGGCTGGAACGACGCGCGTTCGTACAGATCCCAGTATTTCTTCGGCGCCACGAACGGCAGGTGCGGCTTCAAAAAACCCACCGCAATGAAAAACGGTTGGCCCGGCTTGTCCTTCACCGCCCGAAGACGGCGGATCGCCTCGTCGGCAATCATCCCGTCGGCATACGTCGCATCCGGAACGTCCGCGCATTCCGTAGCCGCCCCCCGCGGCCGCCTGGCCGGAACCGATGGGGGATTGGCCGACTGCGCCGTCGCCGGGGCGGATGACGCCGGGCGATTCTCCGGCAGCACGTAGCCCCCGATCAAACCGGCCGGCTTCGGGTTCCAGTGAGGCACGCTCCACGAGACCGGATCGTCGTGATTGCCGTGCCCGACGTGAAAGATCTTGCCCATCGCCTCGGTGCGGTAGCCGTGCTGCTTGAAATACTGCGCCAGCGTCACCGCCTGCGGCGCCGCCCGCCTAAAGTTCGTCCCCAGGTCGTAAATGCCCAGCGTGCTCGGCCGCAGCCCCGTCATCAGCGCGTTGCGCGACGGCGCACACACCGCCTGATTGCAAAAGGCCTGTTCGAACCGCACGCCGCGCGCCGCCAGCCGGTCGATCCCCGGCGACCGCACCCGTGTGTCGCCGTAACACCCCAGCAGCGGCTTGAGATCGTCAACGCAGATCAACAACACGTTCGGACGCGACAGCGGCGCGGCGGGAGGAGCGGCCGCCCGGCACAGACTCGTTCCCAGCCAGCCTGCCAGCAGGAGAGAGATGACGATGCAATTCACGACGCTGAGTGTGACGCATTCCCGGGAGTTGTCCAGAACCTGAATTTCGGATCCCAGCCGGCTCCTTGGCTCGGCGGGGAGCCGCCACAGCCGCTTGGGGACCTCTTTTGCCACCATTCCCGGGATTCTGGCCTCGACAAGGGGAGCAATCAGGGTCGTACTTCAACAAATTCAACATTACGGGGAGCAATCAGGGTCGTACTTCAACAAATTCAACATTACGAGCAGCGACATCTATCCGACGTGTGCCGGGTCCTTCAGAATCCTCGGCTTGCACCAAGATCTGGCCTACCCCTGGTTTTCGCGCCACGTGTTGGCCACCGCACTTGATCGCCATGCTGCCCCCCATGGGGCTGGTGGCTTCCACCCCGGTCCCCAACTGCCGTAACATCAATCCACCGGCCGTGTGCCCTCTCACCGACAACGCCACACTCCAACCCCAATCGCCTTGTACGTCTCTTTCATCACCGACTCAATTTCACTCCAACCTCAGCAATGGACTGTTGAAAGTGTTTAAGTACGACCCCAATGCCCCTCCGACCCAATGCCCCCCTCGCTCAGCGGGGAACCAGCCAGGTGCCGGCTAGGCGGTCCTGCAAACCGCGGTCCGGAAACGCGAGGGACAAGACCGCCAGGCTCCCCACGAGAACCGTCGCGAGCACCGCGCTCGCGAATGGCTCGGCTACCGTGATGAGCATGGCCAGCCACACGGGTGCAAGAGCGACCGGCGACCACGCGATCAGGGCCCGCCAGAACACCCGCAGCCGCGAGGCGCGCCCCCCGTCGGATCGCACAATGACCACGCCCAACGCCCACAACACCAGGCCGCCGCGGAACAGCAGCGCGCACGCCAGCGCCGGGAATCCCACATAAACCAGTAAGCCTGCCCCAACCACCACCAGCGGAAACCAGCTCTCGTGGAGGAAGCCCAGGGGCGGCGAGGTCGCCACGTACGGCTTCAGCGCCGTGTCCGCTTCCTGGATCTCCTGCTCCGTTGGATGGGAATGATCGGCAACACTCTGTTCGGCGAATCGCCGGCTTTCCCCTTTGATCAGCGAGAGTACAAACGCGTTGGACCAGGTGTTGGCGTTGGTGATCACCGACCGGAAATGATGCGCCACATAGATTGCCACCAAACGATCCTCCAGGCCGGCGTTACGTCGCATCCACCAGGACCGCATGGCCGCTCGCTGTCCCAGGACCGAACTCAACTCCAGAATGCCCGGTTGGTCGCGCTGCAACCGGTCAAACATCTGCACGCCGAAAGCCATGCCGATGCCGGCCAACGTCGGGAACGCCGCGCAAGCGGCCACCACCGCCAAACGCCGCCCGCGCGACACGACGGCCACCCGCTGCAGCAGCGGCGTGAGCGCGGCGGCGATGTCCTCCAGGTGGGCCAGCGTGGACACAAAGCGCAGGAACTTGCGGGCATGCAGGGGTATAGGCACGGCCAGCTCCGACCGGTTTGCGTCGCCCGCCTCGGGGCGACCCTCCAGGGCAGCTCGGGCAACCTCGTTCAGAAAAGCCCGCGCCTCAGCAATCCGACGGCCGGGTGGGAGAGAATCGGGCGACGCTGGCGCTGCGCGTCCGTCCCCGATGGGAAGCACACCCGGCGCGGGAAAATCGAGCAGTTTGGCGCGGCCATCGGCAGTGATCCACACGCGGTCCAACGCCAGCACGGCGGGCAGCGTGCCGTCTCCCTCGGCGGCGCTGAGTTCGCCCGCCAGATCGCGGAGCCAGAACCTCACCTGTTCCCAGGGTTGCCGACCCTCGATCCAGCGGATCAGCGCTCGACCGGTCAGCGCCTCGAATGCGTCCCAGCTCTCCTCCAGTGAACGCCGTCCCGCGAGCCAGCGCAAACGGCCGACGCGGTTCAGTGCTCGCACATGCGGCCCCAGCGGCGGCGCGCCGGCCGGTGCCGTGCGCACCCACACCTTGCGCAACAGCCGCAGGTCGTAGGCGAGCAGCCACTTCGCATCCGCCAATTCTTCGAGCGTTTCCAGCACCTGATACGGTCCCACGGTGGGTCCGGTATACGCCGCCGGGGGTGGCATTTCCGCGGTCACAAGTGTGGGTCGCGGCTTGAGCGCGAGCCGGGAAATCACGCGCGTCCGGGTGACCAGGTCGTGCATGGCGGCAAAGCCGTTTCTCCGGCGGACCGTGCAGAAGATCACCGCGAGCACGAGGTAGAACGACAAGCCCATCAATTGTTGAGCCACGGTTGGGGCATTCAGGTAAGCCCTTGGATCTCCCCCGTAAACGATCCAGAAGGGCAGAGCCGGCGCGACCACGTAAATGACCGCCCGAAGCAGTGCGCGCAGAAGGCCCGGCGGGCCCCGGTCGGGCCCGACCACCCGCAGGCGGCAGATCGCCTTGCCGATGCTGGCGCCCTGGAGTCCCTCGATCAGTGCGTAGTAGAGGACCGCAAGCAACGCGATCCCGAGTACACACGCCAACGCCGCTGGCGAACGCTGGTAGGCGAGATTCAGCAAATCCATCGGGTTGCCCAGGACCGGGAGCAGGATCGCCAGGATCGCCGCATTGATCAGGAGCAGGTCCAGCAGGCCGGCCAGGAAACGGAGTCCCAACGTGGCTGGCGTGGGGGCCTTTGAGCTGTAGGGAGCAAGCGCCCGGCCCAGATCTTCATAGGTCCTGAACCGTTCGCCCGGCAGCTTCTCCAGACAGCGCAAGACCACCCTGGCCAGCCCCTCCGGAATGCTCGCGCGGAATTTCCGGGGCGATGGCGCGCCTTGCTCGAGCACGGTCGCCAGGAGTTGCACCGTGTTCTGCGACTCAAACGGCGTGCGGCCGGTCAGCAGGAAAAAGAGCGTGGCACCGACCGAGTACATGTCCGAGCACACATTGAGTTCGTCGCCGCGCAACTGTTCCGGGGAAGAAAAGGCCGGCGTGCCGAGGAAGGCCCCGGTCGCGGTGAGCGCCGGCTCAGTGCGGATGGCGCTGGAAATCGAGAGGCCGTAATCGCCGATCTTGATGGTACCGTCGGCATCCACAAAGCAGTTCGACGGTTTGACGTCGCGGTGCAGGACGCCAACCCGCTGGGCCGCCTCGAGACCAGCGATGATCTGCAGCACGGAATCCACCGCCGCCCCAACCGGTAACGGGCCGGTGTCCCGAACGCGGTCCTGCAGCGTGCCGCCCGCCACCCGTTCCATCGCAATGACCGGCGTGCCGCCGATCTCCTCGGTGCCGAAGACATAAACACTGTTCGGATGGTTGATCGACGCGGCGAGCCGGCCTTCGCGAAAGAAGCGTTCGCGCGCCTCGGGCGAATCGAGGGTCTGACTCAAGACCTTGAGGGCGACGCGCCTGCCGCTGTCCAGGTCCTCGACGTCAAACACCGCGCCCATGCCGCCAGCGCCCAACAGACGGACGATCTGGTAATGCCCGAGCTGCTCGCCGGGCTGGGGCAACCCTCGTGACCTCGCTTCACACGGGGGAGCGACCACGGTTCCGTTCGGGCCGGCGGCTGGCCGGGTTTCCAGGGCAGCCAGGAGGAGGCATTTCGGGCAGAGATCCGTCGAAACGTGGGCGGGAAGTTCCGCGCCACACCGGGCGCAGCGGTGCGAGGACGAAGACGTTTGAGGCTCAGTCATAGATTCTCTTTCCACCGTCTTCTTAAGCGGAACTAGTGAAAGGTAACGCGGCCGCCGGCGGCCGTCACGAGGCGTCCGGTTGGAGTTCTCGAACTGCGAATTGAACAGAGCCTCCTGACGTCGGCTGCCACGGGGTTTAGGGGCAGCGTCCTTGCAAGAACCTGCGCGCATTGTCGTCCATGAACCGCCGTCGATATGGCGCAATTGATAATTGGAAATTAGGAATTGAGAATTTTCAATTGGGCCTTTCGGCAGCCCATGCGCGGT
>JAFGQR010000103.1 GCA_016935555.1 Verrucomicrobiota bacterium | reverse complement strand
TGCCGATTCATTATCAGATCCAGTAGCCGACCCACCAAAGATTTTCTGAAATCACGCGAAAGTCTGATCGTTTGCTCAGACCTCTGTCTCTCCTGCTCAAATCCCATGCCCACTGGGGTCACGTCTGGACATTGGACAATCCCGTTGTGCGCCGCCCGGTTAGGCGAGGGGGCGGAAGGCATGTAATGTCCATTGTCCAGATGTGACCCCTCTGCCCCCTCATGTAATGTCCATTGTCCAGATGTGACCCCTCTGCCCCGATGCCGATAGCGATACCGACCGCGATTCAGAGCCAACCTCGGAGCGAATTGTATGAACGCCAGGTTGGGGGGGAGGGGGGTCGCCGACTGGGATTCTCGGGCGGCCCCCACACCCAATCGCCTTCCTCGGCCTTGACGGACGTGCGTTCCTTGTTCGTCCAGGCGCGCTGGCCGCCATCGTCGGTCTGGTTCCATCCGACCGAATACAGCAGGGGCTGGTCCGGGGCGGCGAGCCGGTAGCGCAGCGGTTGGCCATCGACGACATCGAGCGGGATGGATTGGAGGTAATGCGGCGCCAGGGCCGAGAGCGTCTCCGGGAACCTCCCCTGGGCGAGGCGATACCGTTCGAGCGCGCAGGCCACCCGGGTGCAATCCACGAAGCTTTGCGCGCGCGCGCTGCGCGCGGTGGCCTTGCTGAGGGCGGGCAGCAGCACCTTCGCAAAGTGGGTGTAAGGACCGGAGGCCATGGATTCCACCGCCTGTTCCCCGGCCCGGCTCGCTTCCGGGTTCACCCGGCGTGCCTGCGGATCCACCGCTGCCAGGGTGTAATCCTGGAGCATTTGCGAATTTCGCACCATGTTTTGGCGCCACCATCCGCTGGGCATCAGCCGCAGGCCGACCGGCGCCAGGATATTCCCCGACTCGTCGAACAACGTGGCCGGATCGGCGCGCCACCCCTGGCGGCGGATATACTCCATGGTGCCCACGCCGAATGCCCGCTCGCCGCGCATGGCGTGCTGGTGTTCGGCCAGGAGGTTCAACGCGCCGAGCCGCTGCTCGAGTTGGGCCAATTGCGGCGCGTTCCAGGCGCGCAACACCAGCCCTTCGCGCATGATTTGGAGCCCCAGTTGCAGCGTGGCCACCCGCACCAGGTGACCGATCAGCAGCGGTTCATCGCGAATGGCGTCCGACAGTCGGAAGACCAGCTCCGTGTCCGCCAACGCCTCGCCGGTCTGCCCGAGGTGCAGCCGGGCGGTCGCGCGCAGGCCGCACACCCGCGCCAGGTTCTTCACAATCGCGAAATGCGGCAGCAGCACCGCCGGGGGCGGTTCGTCGAGATAATCCACCGGGAACCGGCACAGCGGGCGTTCGGCGGCGGCGATCTTCAACTCCCGCAGCTCCGCGTCGAACTTGCCCAGCGCAACGAGGACCGCCTGGGCGGCGGGGGCGTTGGTGGCTGCCTGGGGGAAGTTCGTGCTGCCCAGGAGGAACAGCCGGAACGCCTCGAGATCGGTCAGCGACCCTTTCTCCAGGCTGCCCAACGACGGCCGGGTGACATGGGACGAAGCGGCCCGGTTCAGGTCGATCTGGCGCAGACGTTCCATGCCGTTGGAATTGTGCCATTGCACGCCGTTTGCGCCGCGCGTGTAGTCGAAGATGGGCTTGAGCAGCGCCGACAGCGCGAGGTTCTGGCCGTCCGGCACGGCGGGCGGCGCCAGCGCGGCAATCTCCCATTTCTCGCCGGACGCCTCGAGCGCGCGACGATGGTGGTTCCAGGCCCGCTTGCCGCGCCAGTTCTCGACCACATAAAAAGCCGCCACGATCGTCAGCAGCACCGCCCCCGTCAGCAGCAGGGTGCGCAGCAGGGGCCAGATCACCAGCCCCTGCCGGGATCGACGGCCCGCGGGGCCGGCCGGGTTCGTTTCAAGATGGAAGCATGGATTCATAAGCAATCGTTTAGACCCATGCGACGCCGCCACGTGTCTCGCTGCGAGGGCCGGGAACGGTTGGCGCATGCGGCTCGAGCGCTTGGGACACGTTCAACCCCGGCAGCTCCGCCCGGAGCCGATGCTGCTCCGCCAAGGTCAGCCGCAATGTCGCCGGGGACAGCGGCGGCGGCTTGGCTTCGGACCGACGGGGCGTGTCCGGCCCGGCCAGGTGCATTCCCAACAGAACCCCCCAGACCACCGCCAGACCGATCCACGCCCGGCGACACGACCAGAACAGTTCCGTCCATAGCTGCGTCAGAAATCCTCCACCCGTCGTCGCCGCAACCTGCGCCGGCACGAGCGCCGGACCGCCCACATGCTCGGCGACGACGCGGCGCCGGAGGGCGTCCAGGCGGGGAACAACATGTTGGTGGCGGGACAGGAGCAGGTCGCGGGGTGTTTTCGTGGGGTGTTCTGCCAATGCTAGCGGAAGGATTTTTTGGCGTAATGGAGCCGGGATTTGACGGTGCCCAGCTCGGCGCCGGTGATCGCGGCAATCTCCTCGAGGGTGAAGTCCTCGATGAAATGCAGCAGCAGCACGGCGCGATGCGCGGGAGACAACCGGTCAATGCACTTCATGAAACGTTCCTCCTCCTCCCGCCGGATGAGCCACCCGTCCGGCGCGTCCTCCCCGGCCGGCACGCCCGCCGCGACGTCGTCCAGCGGGACGGTCTCAGGGAACCGGCGGCGCCAGCGCTGCACACACTTCTGATGCGCAATCCCAAAAAGCCAGGAACCGAACCTGGCGTCCTCGCGCAGGGAGGCGATGTGCCGCGCGGCACTGATGAAGCTCTCCTGGGCGATGTCCAGGCCGGCCTGAGCGTCATGAACCAGTTCCACCACATACGCGTAAAGAGGCAGCTGATACCGGCGAAACAGCGCGTCCCATGCCTCCGGATCGCCGCGCCGGGCCCCGGGCACGGGCAGTGACTCGCTGTCAGTCATGACCGGCATTCTCGTCCAGTGGAATGCGCGGCGCGAGCAAAGGTTCAACAGGCGCCCTGATTTTTTGTTGCCAACCCCAACCCCACCCGGACTAGTATCCCGCTGTGTTCGCAGTCCGACTGCGGCGACCGCAACACTCAAGCTCAACGATTATGCCACTGACACATACCCGGGACTTGTTCGCGAAGGCGCTCAAGGGGAAATACGCGCTGGGGGCCTTCAACGTGAATAACTTGGAACTCCTCCAGGCCATCGTCGAAGCCTGCGAAGAGGAAAAAGCCCCCGTCATCCTCCAGATTTCCCGCGGCGCCCGGCAATACGCCAACCCCGTCTACCTCAAAAAACTCATCGAAGCCGCCGTCAGCCTCTCCAATATCCCCATCGCCGTCCACCTCGACCACGGCGACACGTTCGAGCTGTGCAAGGAATGCATCGACGACGGCTTCACCAGCGTCATGATCGACGGCAGCCACGAGCCCTTCGACAAAAATGTCGAGCTCTGCCGCAAAGTCGTCGACTACGCCCATAAACACAACTGCGTCGTCGAAGGCGAACTGGGCCAGCTCGTCGGCGCCCAACACGACGAAGGCGAAAACACCGGCGGCTACTCCAAAGGCGGCGTCTATACCCACCCCGAAGAAGCCGTCCAGTTCGTCCGCAAAACCGGCGTCGACTCCCTCGCCGTCGCCATCGGCAACTCCCACGGCGCCTACAAATTCAAAGGCGAACAACACCTCGACCTCGAACGCCTCAAAAACATCAAGAAAGCCCTCATGGACGCCGGCCTCGGCGATTACCCCCTCGTCCTCCACGGCGCCTCCAGCGTCCCCAAAGACCTCGTCGAACTCATCAACCAACACGGCGGCAAACTCGGCACCGATACCGCCGGCGTCCCCGAAGCCGATATCGAAGTCGCCCGCCGCGTCGGCTGCACCAAGGTCAATATCGATACCGACCTGCGCCTCGCCCTCACCGCCGGCATCCGCAAAGTCCTCGACGAAAACCCCAGGGAGTTCGACCCCCGCAAATACCTCGGCCCCGCCCGCGCCACCGTCAAAGAACTCGTCCGCCACAAGGTGCGCGATGTCCTCTGCTGCGCCGGCCACGCCTTCGATTGATCCTCCCCCCTCGAACATTCCATAATCCCGCCGGGCGGCTGATACCCCCGCCGAGGAGGGCGTTGCCGCGCGGCCGAAAAGACCGTTCGTGTGGTCCAGCCGCCGGCACCATTCACTGGTTGCCCATTGGCCCCGGCGAATGGCGTGCGCGTCCGCGTCATTCGATGTTGGATGTTCAGCGTTGGGCGTTCGATGTTCGTCCCAGTCTCTGAACCAGGAAAGCTCCGCTGTCGCGGCGGGGATGGGTGCTCACCAATTTAAAGGCCTTATGTGAGAGACAGAATGACACTTATGAATAGTATTTTCATAAATAAGAGTCATAATGGCTCGTTTTTTGGGGTGATTATTTTTGTATTGAGAAATCGATTTGCATTGGTGTTAAGGTGCTTACAAGAGATTTATTGAATTGGCACATGCAATGCAGTTGGAATGACGAGTATAAAGTAAAACTTGGCAAAGAACAGTAAACATCGAAAGGCTCACTATGACACTCCTACGTTGGCAACGACCCGAACTTGCTCAAGGGTCGCCGTTCCGGCACCTGTCCACTCTGCGCGACGAAATTGACCGGCTGTTTGAGTCGCCGTTGTCGGCGCTGACTCAGTCCTCCAACCAGTTTCTCAGCGGCTGGATGCCGGCGGTGGACCTCTACGAGGACAAGGACAACTTGCATCTCAAGGCCGAACTGCCCGGCATGAACAAGAACGACATTGAAATCTCGATTCACGAGGGCGTTCTCACCATCTCCGGCGAGCGCAAGTTGGACGAGAAATACCGGGAGGCGGAGGTGTACCGCTCGGAGCGGACCCTGGGCCGGTTTCAGCGCACCCTGACGCTTCCGGCGCAGATCAGCGCGGACAAGGTCAAGGCGTACTACCAGGATGGTCTTCTGACGGTGCTCCTGCCCAAGGCCGAGGAATCCAAGCCCAAACAGATCGAAATCAAGGCCAGCTGACCGGCGCGTTGCAGCCGTCGAATCACCCACATACTCCCATGATTGGCACCATGAAAACGACGATTCAAAACCCCACAAACGAACAGGTGGCGGCGCCCAGCGTCAGCTCCGCCGTCTTCACCTCGCCAGACGTGAACATTTACGAGACCGACCACGGCTACACCCTGGAGGCCGAGATGCCGGGCGTGACGCGCGAACGGCTCGAGGTCACCCTGGAGAACAACGCGCTGACGCTGGTGGGCCGCCGCGGGGATGCCGATCCGCCCGGCACGGCCCTCTACCGGGAATCCAGGCCGGCCGACTTCCGCCGGGTCTTCGAGCTGGATCCCGTCATCGATGCCCAGAAGATCCGCGCCCACATCCACCAGGGGCTCCTCACCCTCGAATTGCCCAAGACGGAAGCCGTCAAACCGCGCCGCATCGCGGTCGACTGAACGCGCCCGGCGCCCAGCGGGCAACGCCCAACGCGCGTTGGGCGTTGCGCGTTTTTTGAACCGACGCAGCCCCGCCGCCGCGCCGGCGATCGGGGTCCGTTACCGGTAGGGCTGCCGGAGCTGGACGTTCTCGGCCATGCGGCTGCGGACGCGGATGTTGAGGGTTTCGACGGCGACGGCGAAGGCCATGGCGAAGTAGACGTAGCCTTTGTGGACCTCCTTGCCGCAGCCCTCCATGACCAGCGTGCCCCCGATGAGGAACAGGAAGCTCAGCGCGAGCACCTTGAGGGTGGGGTGGCGCTCGAGGAAGGCGTTGATGGTGCCCACGAAACCCAGCATGAACACCACCGCCAGCATCACCGCCGCGATCATCACGCCCAGCTGACGCGCCATCCCGACGGCGGTGATCACGGAATCCAGAGAAAACACGATGTCCAGCAGCATGATCTGCACGATCACCCCCGCAAAGGTCGGCGCCAGTTGCCGCGTCACCTCCCCATCCTCCCCCTCCAGTTTCTCGTGAATCTCCTTCGTGGCCTTGAAAATCAAAAACAGCCCGCCCGTCAGCAGGATCAAATCGCGGCCCGACACCGCGTGCCCCACGATGGAAAACAACGGCGACGTGAGCTTGACCATCCACGCCAGGCCGCACAGCAGCAGAATCCGCGTGATCATCGCCGCGCCCAGCCCGACCCGCCGCGCCCGCGCCTGCGACTCCGCCGGCAGCTTGCCCGCGAGGATGCTGATGAACACGATGTTGTCGATGCCGAGCACGATCTCCAGCACGGTGAGCGTGACCAGGCTGATCCAAGTCTCAGGATTCCAAAGCCATTCCATGGGGACTGACCCTCCGGAGCGCCAGCCGGTTTGTCAAACCCTTTGCCGCCCGGCCAACGGGACGCATCGCCGCGCAACGCACACCAAACACCCCCGGATTACGCGCGGCGGCAAGCCGTCGCGTGCATCCGGCGTGTAGAAAGCTTGACCCGTGTCACCCGCGCTGGACAATGGCGGCAGCAGAAGATGGAACATATTGACGTCTCATGAACAACCGCGCCCCGTCCTCCTCCATGAACCGACGCGCCTTTCTCCGAACCGCGGCAGCCTCGGCGGCCGCCGTCAGTCTCGTGCCCCGGCACGTGCTGGGCGGTGCGGGATTCGTGCCGCCCAGCGAAACGATCCACCTGGCGCTGATCGGCGCCGGCGGCCAGGGCCGCACCAACATGCAGGCGTTGTTCCGCGAACCCGATGTCCGCATCGTCGCCGTGGCCGACCCCCGGGAAGAGGCCGATTACAGCCGCTTTTATTACGGCGGCACTGCCGGCCGCAAGCCGGTCCAAGCCGCCATCGAAAAGCAGTATGCCGCCCGCCTCCCCGGTTTCCGGTGTGCCGAGTATGAGGACTTCCGCGTGCTGCTCGAGAAGGAGAAGGGGGTCGACGCGGTGTTGTGCGCCACGCCTGACCACGCGCACGCGGCGGTGTGCGTCCGGGCGATGCGACTGGGCAAACACGTCTATTGCGAAAAACCCCTGACCCACAACGTCTGGGAAGCCCGCCAGATGGCCCGCGTCGCCCGCGAAACCGGCGTCGCCACCCAAATGGGCAACCAGGGCCATTCCGGCGAGGGCATCCGGGCCACGTGCGAATGGATCTGGGCCGGCGCCATCGGCAACGTGCGCGAAGTCCACGGCTGGAGCGATGCCGGCGGCTGGGCCGAAGGCTCCGGACGCCCCCAAGACACGCCGCCCGTGCCGGCCGGCTTCAATTGGGACGTGTGGCTCGGCCCGCGCGAGGCGCGCCCGTATCATCCCGGCTACGCGCCCTACAACTGGCGCGGCTGGTGGGCGTTCGGCACCGGCGCCATCGGCGACATGGCCTGTCACAACCTCGACCCCGCCGTCTGGGCCCTGGACCTGCGCGACCCCCTCACCGTCGAAGCCCACGCCCCGGGCGTCGACACCGAGGTCGTCTCCCGCTGCGCCGTCTTCACCTACACCTTCGCCCCCCGCGACGGCAAACCGCCCGTCACCCTGACCTGGTACGACGGCGGCCTGCGCCCGCCGCGTCCGGATGAACTTGACGACGACGACGTGTTTGGCGGCGGCGGCAACGGGCTGTTGTTCGTTGGCGACCGCGGTAAAATCATGTGCGCCGGCTGGGGCGGTTCCCCGGTGATCATCCCGCAATCGCGCATGGACGGCATGAAACGCCCGGAAAAAACCATCGCCCGCTCGAAGGGACATCATCGCGACTGGTTGGACGCCTGCAAGGGCGGCCCGGCGGCAAGCGCCCGTTTCGAATACGGCGCCCGGCTCACGGAGCTGGTGTTGCTGGGAAATGTGGCCTTGCGCGCCGGCAAGAAGATCCGCTGGGATGCCGAGAACCTCCGGGCCGCCAACGCGCCCGAGGCGGACCGGTTCATCAGGGAATCGTGCCGCAGCGGCTGGGACATCGCGTAGCGCCCATGGACATCAAAAAGGCCATCATTACCGCCGCCGGCATTCACCAGCGCCGGCTGCCGCTGCAGACACTGGTGGACCGCGACGGCACGCCGAAGTCGGCCCTGGCGATCCTCATCGAGGAGGTTCTCGCCGCGCAGGTCGAGGAAATCTGCGTGGTCATTTCGCCGGGCGACCAGGCCGCCTACGCGGCGGCTGCGGCGCAGCACGCGGGGCGATTGCGGTTCCTGGAGCAACAGGCGCCGCAGGGGTATGGGCACGCGGTCCATGTGGCCCGCGACTTTGTGGGCGACGAGCCGTTCCTGCTGCTCGTCGGGGACCACCTGTATGTCAGCGGCGCCCCCGAGCGCTGCGCGCAGCAGCTGGTCGCCGTCGCCTCCCGGGAACATTGCGCCGTCTCCGCGGTCCAGCCCACCCACGAGAGCAAGCTGCCGTACTACGGCACCGTGGGAGGCCGGCGCGTGGCGGGCCAGCAGGGATTATACGAGATTGCGGAGGTGATCGAGAAGCCGACGCCGACCCAGGCCGAGCAAAAGCTGATCGTGCCCGGCCTGCGCGCGGGTCATTACCTGTGCTTCTTCGGCATGCACGTCCTGACGCCTGTCGTGATGCGTCTGCTGGCCGAGGACACGGCACACGCCGCCGCTGCCGGGAACGTGCATTTGACGCCGGCGCTGGCGCGGCTGGCCGGGCGCGAGCGTTACCTGGCGGCGGAGCTGGCGGGCCGGCGCTACGACATCGGGGTGAAATACGGGCTGTTCACGGCGCAACTGGCGCTGGCGCTCGAGGGCCGCGACCGCGACGAAGTGCTCAGCCACCTGGTCGAACTTCTCGCCACCCGGCGCCTCTCCTGAGCCGCATGGGGGCATCCTCCCGCGCCGCATGGAATCCGCCCTCCCACACGCGTTGCCGGCGCTGCGCGCGGGCACGCTCTACCTGGTGGCCACGCCGATCGGGAATCTCGAGGACATTACCCTGCGGGCGTTGCGGGTGCTGCGGGAATGCGACGTGGTGGCGGCCGAGGACACACGGCGCACCGGACAACTGCTGAAGCACTTCGGAATCGCCAAGCCGCTGTTGAGCTGCTTCCAGTTCAACGAAGCCCGCCGCAGCCGCGACCTCACCGAACGCCTGCGCAGGGGCGAACGCGTCGCCCTGGTCACCGACGCCGGCAGCCCGGGCATCAGCGACCCCGGAGAGCGCGTGGCGCAGGCGGCGCTGAAGGCCGGCTTTCGGGTGGAACCGGTGCCGGGGCCGTGCGCCCTGGTCGCCGCGCTCACCGCCAGCGGATTGCCCGGCGGCGAGTTCCATTTCGTCGGGTTCCTCCCCCACAAGGCCGGCGCGCGGCGGCGGACGCTGGAACGGCTGGCGTCCTGTCACGGCACGCTGGTGTTCTACGAATCGCCCTATCGCATCGCCAGGCTGCTGGCCGAATTGCAGGCGGTGTGGCCGGAGCGCCAGGTGGTGCTGGCACGCGAACTCACCAAAAAGTTCGAGGAATTCCTGCGGGGCACACCCGCCGAACTGCTGGCCCGCGCGGGCGCGCGTGCGCCGAAAGGCGAGTGCGTGGTGCTGGTGGAGGGCGCCGGCCGAACCGGCGCCCCGCCCCCCGGCACGGAAACGGATTCAGTCCCGTAAACCGCCGGCCGAATCCTGACGCGCCCACCTCGCAGCCTTGAACCGGGCAGGGCGCGATGTCCCGTCGCGCCGGCGGCGTTCCATGGCGTCTGCGCTTGCGCGAACCACCCATCGCGGGCAGGAACGCGTCCCTACCTCCACCCGGTCCGCTGGAATAGCGCGCCTTACCTGTTCAGGTTCGGTTCAGAGAAAGAGAACCCCTCCAAAAACCGGACGCGAATCGGGGCCAGAACCGTTGCGCCCTCCCCATTTCAGCCCGGAGGATGGTCGGCGAGTTTCTGTCGCAAGACTTGCTGCGCGGGGGCGGGGAGGCCGGACGCGGACTGGGTGGCGAGCCAGCGCCAGGCGCCGGGCAGGTCGGCGAAGAGACCTTCGAGCTGCGCCTCGAACGCAGCGTTGAGGATGATGCCCAATTCCTTGCCCGGGACCATGCCCAAGTCAAGGAGATGACGGCCCAAGAGGATCGGGCGGGGGGCCGCCGCCTCAAGCTCCAGCGCCCCCGCCCGCGCGCGCAGCGTCGCGACCGCCTCAGGGACGCCCGGCGGGTTGGGGGGGCGCCCCGAGGCGTCTGCCGTGATGACGAGGCAGAGCGACTCGATGGTTTCGGGCGCGAGCCGCCTGGCGAGGCGGCGTACGGATCGGTCATGGATGGGATTGAGGTGGGCCATGTGGCAGCGCACCAGGGGCAGGACGCGGGCGCGGATCGCGTGGGGGGCGTTGATGCGCGCCAGGAAGGCCTCGGCCAGGGGAACGCCCCGTTCGTCGTGCTCGGGGGAGACGATGCGGGTCCGGCCGTTCCTGATCATCGTGCAGGTGGTGGCGGCCTTGCCGAAGTCGTGCGCCAGCACGGCGAGCATCCAGGCGACGCGGGATTCGGTGTCGGCGGCCTGCCACGCCGGCAGCCGGGCGAGGGCGTCGCAGCAATGGCAGGTGTGCGCGAACACGTCGCCTTCGGGATGCCACTCGGGGTCCTGCGGCACGCCGACCAGGGCGTCGAGTTCGGGGAAGTGCGCGATCCACTCCGTGGCGGCGAGGAACCGCAGGCCGGCGGAGGGCAGGGCGCTTTCGGCGGCCCACTTGAACCACTCCTCGCGCACGCGCTCGACGGCCAGCTCGGCATAGCCGGACTTGATCTGGCGGCACAACGCGACCGTCCCGGGCGCCGGCTCCAGGGCGAAGCGGCCGGCAAATTGCATGCCGCGCAGAACCCGGAGCGGATCGTCGGCGAAGGCGGGGCTGGTGTGACGGAGGACGCGGTTCCGGAGGTCGGCCTGGCCGCCGAAATAATCGAAGACGCGGCGCTCGCGGGGATCGTAGGCCAGAGCGTTGATCGTAAAGTCGCGCCGTTCGGCGGCTTCGCGAGGGGTGATCCCGGGATCGACCGCCACCTCGAATCCGCGGTGGCCGGGGGCGACTTTCGAGTCGCGGCGCGGCAGGCTGAAGTCGAACGTCTGTCCGCCGGCGGTGGTGACTTTGAGGACGCCGAAGGAGCGGCCCACCCAGTTCACCTGGCCCCACCGCGCCAGGGCCGACCCGAGCCGCGCGGCGTCCAGCCCGTAGACCTCGACGTCGAAATCCTTCGGCGCGCGCCCCAACAGCCAATCGCGCACGCACCCGCCCACCAGCCGGGCGGTGCCCAACTCCGGCGTGTCTGTCAGGATGCGGACCAATTCGGCGGGAATGAACTCCGTCATGCCGGACCCAGTCTAGCCCGGCGGGCGCCACGTGGGAAACCGCAAATCGTTACGGCGTTGGCCCCCCCCGGCTGCGTCCTTCGCGGACAAGAAAGACGTCGGACACTTTTAGCCGCCGCGCCGCGGCTGCGAACGAGGCCACCATGGGTGCGGTCTGCTGGACGGCGGCTGCATGGCACGAGCGAGATGCGAGGACCAACATCGAAAACCGGACCGGTGTCTACAACCGCGAAATACGCGAAATACGCGAAAACGCATACCTGGCCAAACACAGCTTGCAGTGCGTTCGCGTAATTCGCGTGGTTCGCGGTCAATATCCGAAATGCTTTGGAGAGCGGCGTTCGCACTCTCTCCCGAACGACTCAGCTCACCGAGGGCGGCCTCTCGGTGACTTCCGGGTTATCAGACAGCCTCCTCATGCCGCTTTCGGGCTGCGGCTTGCTCCGGCGTGTCGGGAATTCCTGTGTCGTCAAAGAGGAAGATGCCCGGCGCGAGCTCGAAGACATCGAGTTCTGGATGCGGATTGAAGGGCCAAGGGGGACTCCACTCGAAGTCCTTGGCCGAGTGATAGGTGCCCGGAACGGGCGGTTCTCCGAGTTGGGCAAAGCTCGCGCTGGCCAGAGCCATTGCGATGATCGCTGTTCCGATTCTGACTGTGGTTCTGATTCTGTTTTCATTGCGTGTGTATTGATGGTTGCTGGTGCTCGAACGCGCCATGATGCTCGCCATGGCATAACGACCCAAGCTCAGCGACCCGGCCCACGAGGGCGCTCCACTCCCACCGCGACGCGATGGCCGGGTTCGCTGCGCCGACTGGTTGGCCTCTTGTCTGTTCATTTCATGCTCCACTCCACTGCTGCACTCGGCCGGCCGCTGGAATCCTGCAGCCGAATCTCAAGACAGAAACATGTTGGGCAGAAACATGAAGAGAAAACCACTCCCGTCTTTCTGTCCGCCATCTTTCTGCCTTCTTTCGGGGCGTCGTCGTGGCCGCCCAGGACCGAGACCGACATGGAACGAACCACAAAGAACGCAGAGAACACAAAGAACCGATCCGCTCTTCACGCCCTGTGCCCCGCCCCGCTATCGCGCCTACGCCTTCCGGCGTTTCTTTGTGCTCTTTGCGTTCTTTGCGGTTCATACCCCTCCCCGCGCTGCGAGCTGCAGGCCAACGCACAAGGTCAGCGAGCAGCGGCGCCGGAGCTGCCACAGCGAGGCACACTGAGGTGCTTGACGCTCCTTCGCTGCACCGTCT
>JAFGQR010000102.1 GCA_016935555.1 Verrucomicrobiota bacterium | reverse complement strand
CCGCCCCCGCCCAACCTGCATCCCCCACCCCACCCCCGCCCGCTGCGGCAGCGCCGAACCCACAGCCGTCCGCACCGCCCTCGCCCGCCAAACCAAGTCCAACCCAGCCGTCGCCCGCGCCCGCACCCAAGTAGGACCGGCAACCCCTGGATTGCAAAATGCCTGATGAAGGCCGCGCCTCACGGGCGGTTCCAGCCCATGTCGCAGCTCCGACGCGGGAATTGCCCGAAGCGGGATTTCACAGCACGCTTCTTCGCCGCCCGGCCCCGAAACCAAGCGGTGATTGCCAGTCCTTTTCCCCTGCGCCGCGACGCGTCCGCAACCCGTCCGGCCGCGCTCAGGCCGCCCACTCGGTGGTGAGCACCGCCTCGCGGCCCGCTTCAATGGCGCCTTGATCGAAGCTCACCGTCACCCGCTCGCCCTCGGCCTTCCACTGACACGGCACCTCCTTGCCGGCAACGGCGAGTTTGACGTGGCGCGCCCGGGTTGAGGCGGGCAACTGCAGCGCGACCTGGGTGAGGGCGACCTGGCCCCAGCGCACCGCGAAGCGGTTCGTTTGCGTCGTGCCCACGCGACTTTGGGAGAGCGTGCCCCAGCCGTCGGCGGTCGTGAAGACGGCTTTGAAGTTGTCAGCCTGGAGACGCGGGGCGAAGGCGATGCGGCGGGCGGGGCCGTGGTATTCGAAGCCGCAGAGGGCGGTCAGCACCCCCCAACTGGCCAGCGCCCGGGCGTAATGGTCCCCACACTCGATTTCGTTCCATGGATTGTGTTTGGCGGGGTGATAACGGTCGTGGATGCCGCGGCAGATCGCAAATGCCTCGGTGAGCATCCCCTCCCAAACCATGTGCCCCGCCACCTGGTATTCAATGCCGGTCCAAATCTCGTCCCGGTACACGGTCGACTTCGGCCCGAGATGTTTGCTCTTCGGCCACGTGCACGTAAACAGCCCGGCTTCGCCCGGATACGCAAACCAGCGCTGCGGACCGTGAGCTTTGTTCTGCGGCCCGACATCCGGTGCCCAGCAATACTTCCACACCGATTGAAGCGCGGCGTGCACTTCCGACACGGGGTAAAGGTAGCCGAGACCCACTTGGTGCGCCCAGCCCTGCCCGAACATCTGGTCCGCCAGGCAGCCGTCTGCATACTGCCACTCCGGGTGCTTCTTCAGGTCCACCTCCTGGATGAAGTACTCGCCGTTGAACAGACGCCGGCTGGACAGTTTGGCCCCCGACTCGAACACGGCCCGGCATTTCGCCGCAAAACCGGCATCGCCCACCTCGCGGGCCATCTCTTCCGCCGCCCGAAGAGCACCGAGGTACAGGGAACCGACGAAGGTGTTGGCGCCGAAATAATTCTGGTCGTAGGTCTGATGCTGGCTGCCTTCGATCAGGCCGTCCGCGTTGCCATCCTCGTGCAACAGGAATTCCACCGCCCGCTTGATGTGGCCCCAGTTCCGCTTCAGAAAAGCGTCGTCCTTGGACACCTGATGCTCGCGGTAAGCCTTCAAAATGTAGCCGCCCTGCGCGTCCCCAGCCCATAAACCCCAACCCTCGCCCCGAAAGCCGATCGCGCCGTTCTCGTGCAGCCCCACGCCAGGGGCGAAATCCTGCATCTCGCGCACGGAACGCTCAAGACGCGGGAACAGACGGGCCATGGCGTGTTCGTAATTCCAGACATGGCCGCAGGTGCCGTGACAGCAGCCGCAGCCTTCCCACGCCCAGAATCGCCCGTTGGCCCACCACTGGCAGGTCGTCGTGGCCAGGTTCGACACCGTCGAATGCAACCGGTCCAGCAGCCAATACGGCAGCGTCGAATCGTAATACGTGTCACGCCATAACCGCGTCTCGCGGAAAAGGCGGTCCCGGTTCGCCGCCACATGGTCGATCACCGCCAGCGCGTCCCGAAACCGCTTGCCGTAATAATTCCGCACCATCCGCTTTTCCCGGTACAGGTTCGGCAAATGCCACGCCACCAGAAAGGTCAGCGTCACCTCCCCGCCCGGTTTCAACGCCACGGTGCGCCCCACCCGCCCAATCAACGGCTGCCCCAGCCGCCCGCCCGTCGCCTCCGCGAGTCCCTCGCTGCCGCCGGCAAACACCGACGGCGACAGCTCCCGCAACTCGCCTTCGCCCACCTCCGGCGAGGCAAACACCCCGTCCGACCCCAACACCGCCACCGCCATCGTCCCGTAATCGGCCTGGTCGGCGAGGTCTGCCGGCTCGTCCGACCGCGGTTCGTCCCTGAACTCGATGTGGTCAATGTTGATGTGTCCCCACGCCCCAGAGGCCGAATCCACGATTTCCAAGTGCGCCTGGGCGCCCGCAAACTCCTCGACGTTCCAGTTGGCCGCTTCAAGGCGCTCGTTGTTCTTGCCCGTCAGAGTGCGCACCACCTTCCCCCCAACCACCAGGTTCATGCACGTCTGGTTCTTCTGGCCGCCCCCACCCACCAGGAACGTGATCCATTTGCGGGCCACGGTGAACTCGGGCGAGATCAGCTTGCCGTGCGGTTTGTCGCCGCCCAGGAAAGTGTTGACAAGACCTTTGCCGGCGAAACCGCTCACCTTCTGCTGGCCCTCCAGCGTGCCGGCCGCCGGCTTCGCCCCGAACGCCTCGCCTTCCACCCTCCATGCCCCGTAGTCCGAACCCTCAAAATCCGCAAACAGGATCGGCGGCCGCACCGCCTCCCCCGGCAACGGCTCCACCGCCAGCACCCGACCTTGCACCGCCGTCAACCCCGCTCTCGCCAACACCCGGTTCTCGCGCCTCAGACGGCCGGCAAACCGTTCCTGGCTGTGCCGGCAGACCGCGTTCTGCAGCCAGGCGGCCAGCGTCACCTCGGCCTCTTCGGCAGACCGGTTCCTGACCGTGTAATTCAACACCGTCACCGGCAGCGCCGAATCCTCCTCGTTCAACGGAATGAACGGCGAAAACGCCTCAAGCCGCACCTCCACCGGCAGCGCCTTGTCCGGATACTCCACATGCCCGATCGGATACTCGCCGCAAAAGCGCACTTCGGGAAACCCCGCGCGGCTCAGGTGCCGAACAACCGTCTTGCCGGCTTGCCGAACGCGCACCGCCACGCCCTGGGCAAGCGCGGGCATCTCGAACAGCGCGTTGGGATTCGCCGCCACATTGGCCCGGCGCCCGACCTTGTAGTTCATCGCCCCATACCCGGAATTGTGCTGCTGGTTGAAAATGTCCCAGTACAGCAACCGGCCGTCCCCACCCAAATACACCTGCCCCGCGCAAATGCCGCCCACCGGCATGCCGATCGTGTCCAAATGATCGCCCCCATACCAAGTGCGCTCGCCCCGCGCAAACAGGCCTCTCACCCATTCCGGACGCAGCTTCTTGTCCACCGGCACCCGGTGGTCGGTGCCGCCGCCACCCTCAAACGGCCCCGCAAAGGGCACATGACCCGGAAGAGGCAGCGTCGTCCCCAGCGCCACCCCCGTCAGCTTCAAAAAATCACGACGGTCCCACGCGCGCACCGCGCCTTGCATGCCGGAATCCGCATCCGGTGAGGAAAGGTCTGGCGGCCGCGGGTTCGGAGGGGGATAGGACGATTCGTTCATGGCACGGGTGCTCCCAAGGGTTCGACATGGTTGACAGGACGGAACATGACCCGCGCAGTTAAGCCGACGACGACGACGCGGTCAAGACCCTCTACCACCGAGTGCCAACGCGAATTCAACGCCACGTTTGCCCCCAACCGCCCCGCCGCCGTCACCGCCAACCGCCCGCAGGGTCGCCTCCTCAAATTAACCCCCAAGAATCGCCTTGAACCCCCGCCCCCATTCCATCACGCTTCCCCCCGTGGAATATCGCATCGTCCTTGACCGGCTCGCCGACACCGCTGTCCGCTCGCCTCGCGAATGCCACATCCTCATCCCCTCACCCCCATCGAAATGACATGCCATGAAACTCCGCTCCCATGATTCGCCGTCCCCACTCGATCCCCTCTCCCGCCGCAGCTTCCTGAAAGCCGGCGCCGCCGGCGCCGCCGCCTTCGGGCTGGGTCTGGCACCCGTCCGCGCGGCGGCTTCCCCCAAAAAGATCCCCATCGGCCTCCAGCTGTATTCCGTGCGCGAGCAGTGCGCCAAGGACCTGCCGGGGGTGCTCAAAGCCGTCAAAGGGGCGGGCTACAAGGGGGTTGAGTTCGCCGGCTACTACGGTTACGAGAACAAAGCCAAGGACCTGCGAAAACTCCTCGACGATCACGGATTGCTCTGCTGCGGCACCCACACCGGCCTCCACACCATCCGGGGCGACGCCCTCCAGAAAACCATCGAGTTCAACCAGATCCTCGGCAACAAATACCTCATCGTGCCCGGCATGTCCGCCAACTCCAAAGCCGGCTGGCTCGACCTCGCCAAGCTCTTCAACAGCGTCGCCGACAAACTCAAACCCCTCCACATGCTCACCGGCTACCACGCCCACGGAGGCGACTTCAAAAAGTTCGACGGCGAAACCGCCTGGGATATCTTCTTCTCCAACACCAACAAGGAAGTCGTCATGCAGCTCGATACCGGCAACGCGCTCGGCGGCGGCGCCGACCCCGTCGCCATCCTCAAAAAATACCCCGGCCGCGCCACCACCATCCACCTCAAGGAACACGGCGGCGCCAGGGATGCCGTCATCGGCGGCGGCGAAGTGAAATGGAACGAGGTGTTCGCCCTCTGCGAAGGCAAAGGCACCGAATGGTACATCGTCGAACACGAACGCGGCGGCCCCGACCCCGTCCGCGACGTCATCCGCTGCATCGAGGCGCTCCGAGCCATGGGCAAGTGCTAGCAAGCGCCCATCTACGCCGTGACGGCGGGGCTTCCTTGGGACAGAAACTTGTTCGAGCGCTCGCCGCCGCGGT
>JAFGQR010000101.1 GCA_016935555.1 Verrucomicrobiota bacterium | reverse complement strand
GTTGAGCGTTGAGCGTTGAGCGTTGAGCGTTGAGCGTTGAGCGTTGAGCGTTGGGCGTTGAGCGTTGGGCGTTGGGCGTTGGGCGTTGGGCGTTGGGCGTTCGATGTTCGTCCGCCCCCATCTCCGATCTCCGATCTCCCATCTCCGATCTCCGATATTCGGCGTCCGATGTTCGCCAGAGTTTCCGACCCAGGGAAGGCCCGCCGCCGCGGCGGGGATGGGTGCTGGTCAGACGTGGTATTGGCCGGTGATGTAGTTCTGGAGCTGATCGAGGGCGGTGCGCTGGGCGTTGATGATCCAGTTCACAAGGTCGCCGATGGACACAATGCCCACCACCCGGTCCTCTTCCAGCACCGGCAGATGCCGCACCCGGTGGGTGGTCATCAGTTCCATGCATTCCTGCACGGTATGCTTGGGCGTGACCGAGATCATGACGCTGGTCAGAATCTCGCGCACGCGCGTGCTGCGCGAGTTTCTGCCGAACAGGGCAATCTTGCGGGTGTAATCGCGTTCGGAAACCACGCCCACCAGCCGGCCGCCCTCCATCACCAGCAGCGCGCCGATGTTCTTTTCCCCCATGACCTTCAAGGAATCAAAGACGGTTGTGTCCGGCGACACGGACCAAACCTGGTTGCCCTTCGTGTTGAGTATCTCGCTGATGGTGCCGACGATTTCCATAAGGGTTGATCTCGTTGCCCGGATTGCAATGGTGTCCCGTTCCTGCGCGCCGAACCGGCCGGTTCCCTGTCATGCTGCCGGATCATCGCCGGCCGCCGCCCGCCGTTCCGCACGCACGCCCTCTTCGACGCTTCCACCCGCCCGTGTGTTCATTCCTGATCGCCAGCCGCCCCCGGCTCCCGCCAGGCCGCCCCGCTTCCCGGGGTGACGCGGGCTGACGGCCCGCACTCCCCGGCGCGGAACGGCCCGGGGCAGGCTTCAGCAGGCGCGCTTGAGTTGTTCGAGGCACTCGCGAGCGGCGCTGCGCAGTGCAGCCCGGTCCCGCGGACCAAGCCCAAGGGGGTCGAACCGATACCGGTGGTGCAGGTCCACCAGCAGCCGCAACCGCTCGCGGACCGGGGCGACACGGGCGTCGGTCCACACCCGGCCCAGCCAGTCCAGCCACGTCTCGCCCGGCCGCCGGCCGGCCCCGCCGCGCGCCAGGTGTTGTTCGACGAGAAAGAACTCGGAATTGGCCCCGGGGAGCAGCGCTCGCGCCCGGGCTGGGGAGAGGCGCGGGCGGAGTCGTTTCCATGGTTTCTGCCAGAACAGTCGGACCAGGAGCAGGAAGAGCACCGCAACTATGATCCACAGCAGATGCCGCCGCCAGGCCGTCTGGCCCCATCGCCACTTGGCGAACTCGAAGTGGACGCGCGCCCAGGCATCGGCAAGCCACTCGAACGATGACGCCTGTTGCGCCTCGATGGTCTGCCAGGAGGGCGGCGTGAGGTCGACGTCCCTCCAGGCGTCGCCCACCCACGCCAGGCACCACGCATGCGCGTCCCGGGCCCGGACCACACAGCGGTCGCCCCGGGATTCGTGGACGGCGTAGCCCACGGCGTATCGGGCGGGCACGCCGGCGTGCCGCAGGAGAAGCACGGTGGCGGTGGCGAAGAACTCGCAGTGCCCGCGGCGATCGTCCAGCAGGAACCGCCCCAGGGCCGTGACGCCGTCCGGCCTGCGGTGGGGTTGCGGCAGCCAGGTGGTGTATTGGAAGTTGGCGTCGAACCACGCGGCCAGTGAGTCGACAATCTGCAGCGGAGCCAGCCCGTCCAACGCCAGTTCAGACGCCGCCTGCTCCAAGGCGGCCCGCTCCGCAGCCGGCACGTCCAGGTCGCGGTCATCCGGCGGCGCATCGATGGTCGACCCCGGCGCGTGATAGGCGTCGTAAACCACCAGCCCCGGCCCTTCGTCGACTCTCACGACGCCGAGGGGGTTGGTGCTCACGACGAAGGCCGACAGATGCTCCAGCCGCACGATGCCCTGGGGAAGAGCCAGCACCCCGCGCCGGGCGTCCTCGCCCCGCCCGGTCAGGTACTGCGCGATGCGCACCGGGCCGTTCGTGAGCGGCGCCGCCGCCACTTCCCACGTGGTGTGGTTGGTCTCGTATTGGAGGTAGCCGAAATCGCCCGCCTTGCCCGCGCCGATCCAGATGGGGAACTTGAACAGACGGTAGCTGGCCTCGCGCAACCGGGGTGGCGGCGGCTCGCCCGGGGGCATCTGCACGCGCATCACAACCCGGCCAGACAACTTGACGCGGCCCAAGTCGCCCATCGCCGTCTGGCTCTCCATTGCGTCGGCGCCCGCCACCAGGTATTGCGAAAGCCAGCGCGCACCCTGAAGGTTGGCCCAGCGCGCCGCCGCCGCGAATCCCAGCTGCAGAGCAAAGCCCAGGCTCATCGCGCCCGCCACCATGCCCGCCCACACTCCCACGCCGTAGCGGCGCGGCCGCCCCGCCCACAACGCCCACCCCAGCAACCCGCATTCCCCAAGGTAAAAAGTCAGGCTCGGCTGGGAGGTGATGCCGGCGCCCAGCAGGCAGCTGCCAAAGTACGGATACACCATGTTCAACCCCCCGCCGGGTCGGCCCGGTTCCGTTTGGCGCCGCCGCCACAGCCACGACAGCACGCGCCACGGAATCCGCTCGCAGTGGCTGTAAGCCTGCGCCGCCGCCAGCACAAAAAAGATCATGGGCAGCCACCGGAACAGGTCGAGCGCCGCCACCGTCGCCTGTTCCACCGCCTGCCGCTGCCTTGCCGGGTTCGCGTTTTCGAGCAGGCCGGCCACGGCCGCCGGGCCTTCGTTCGAGGTGAACGCGTAGAGTGATGCCAGCACGAACAGCACCGAGCAGAAATCCCAGACCCGGCGGAAATCCTTTTCGGACCATTCCCAGCGCAAGGGCACAAAGCGGGCGCCTTCGAGCACGGCGGCCATGCCGACGCCCGCGGGCAGAAACCCGCTCTGCCAGCCCCAAAACAGCAGCGCGGCTCCCAGCAGCAGCGGCGGCGCCTTCCACGCGTTCATGTCCATACCTCCATTCGACCTGTTCCCCGCCTCAACGTGTCACCCCCGCCTCCCAGGACCGCAGATCCCGCCGCGGAAAGGCCGCCGCCCGTCGAACCGCTTCCAGCACCTCCGTGAACACCGCCTGATAGTCCGGATCCGCCGCCTCCGCATACACCGTGGGCCGGCATGCGCCAAGTCCGCCCGCCTCGCGCGCCAGGGGCGCCATGAGGAACAGGCTGCGCCGGGGCCGGCGCAGGTCAATCCAATCCAGGCGCGTCACCGCGGCGGCGGCATGGCAGCTGCCGCAGCGCGCGTCGTGCCGCGCTGTGAGGCGCTTCAGCAACTCGCGATCCGACGCCACGTCATACGGCCGCCGCGGCGCCCGCTTGTTGACAAACCCGTCGTGATACGGCGCGTTCGCATCAATCCACATCACCAGCCGCAACCGGTCCTCCTCGGTCAGACGAACTTCCTGCGCGTGCGGCTCCTTGTCCAGGGCGGCGACCAGCCGGCTGCGGTGGGCCCCGTAGGCCAGCGCCGGCGTGACCGACGCGTCCTGCGCCCGCACCTTCGACAACGCCACCAGCCCGTGCTCGAGCATCGTTTCAAACGCCCGATTGTACCCATACCCCGCCACCTCCGCGTCGTGCGAGGTCAACCCCCCGGAAAAATCCAGGCCGCCCGCCGGCGTCAAGCCCCGGTGGCAGCGCACACAATGCCGATCCAGCACCGGCTGCACATCCCGCAAAAAACTCACCGCCCGATCCCCCCAGGGCGGCGGCACGGGCACGGACGGGGCCCGCTGCCCGGCCAGGGCCGGCTTGCCCGGCGGCGGGGCGGCGGCGCGCGACTCGTGGCAGCCGACACAAGCGCGCCGTTCGCCCGGCTGGAAGCTCAGGAAGCTGCGCATGCGGCGCAACTCCATCCGCCGCTCGTCCAGCAGCTGGAAATAGACCGCCGTGTCCGCCGGCACCTGGAAATGCGCGCTGCCGTCCGCGTCGACCGGCACGTCGCCCAAAATCCGCACCGGGGTCCAGTTGACCAGGTTCCGCCGATCCGCGGCGGGGCCGGCGTAGCGATGGTCTTCGCCGTAGCGCTGGCCACCGTGCTCGGGGTCATACGGCCAGCCGACCGGCTCGGCAAGACGCAGGTGCCGGATCCGCGACCGCTCCACCCCTTCCACCCCAAAACCCGCGTCCGCCAGCAGGCAGACCGCATGCCGGTCGCCTGCCACCGTCGTGTCCGCGATCACTGGCGGCCGCGCGCGCGCCCGCAGCGGGATGGGGCAGAACGTGGAGATGGCCGGGTCGCGATAGAGGAGTTCCTTGTTGCCGAAGACATCGATGAGGTAGAGGGCGTAGCCGGCCGGGTCGCGTTCCTTGCCGTGGGTGTAGGAGACGAGAAAGTACTTCTCGGAAAGCGCCCACGGGGTCGCGTAGAAACCGCCGCAATCCTCGACACCTCCCTCCGGCACGGGCACCCCCGCCATGCCGCCCTCGGGCGGAAACACCCCCGGCGTCACGATGCCCAGGCCGTCCGGGTTGTTGATGCCCCGGGTGGGATCCACCACCACCACCGGCCCGGCCGCGAGGGTGTGATGGCCCGCCGCCACCGCCACCAGCTTGCCGCTGCCGGAAATCGACCGCGCGTCCTCCAGCGCCCACGGATCCACCAGGTGCTGCTTGAACAGGGCGTCGGCACCGGTGCCGTCGGGGCGGATTGTCCACAGGGACTGCAGATAGGCCCAGCTGCGCTCGTGATACTCCCAGCGGGTGTACACGATCCACCCGTTGTCCAGACAATGCGGCAGGTAATCCCCGTCCTTGCTCACGCTCAGCCGCCGCAACTTGCCCCCGCGAGCGTCGATCGCATACAGGTTGCAACTCGTTTCGTCCTTGTCGAATTCGTTGCACTGGAGCGACGTGCCGCACCGCTCGCTCACAAACGCAATGCCCCCGTCCGGCAGCCACGTCGGATCCAAGTCGCTCCACACCCCGTCCGTCAACTGCCGCAACCCCCGCCCGTCGACCCCAACCTCAAACAGGTGAATCGGCTCCTCGCGGCGCCGCAGCTCGTAACTGCGCGTCCGGTCCAGCCAGCCCTCCGGCGGCTCGCTGGAACGCGCCCGCGCGTAACCGAACACCACCCGTTCGCCTCCCCACTCCAGGTCCATGCCATGCACATGGCCCGGACCCAGCGCGCCGTTCAACACGTGCCGCACCCCCAACACCCCCGCGGCCCCACCCGCACCCGCCGCCGCATCGCCCGCGCCCGCCAACGCCTCAAACAGCGTCTGATCCCCTCGCCCGGCCGCCAGGACGCACAGGTCGCCGCCGGGGCGCGACACCCAGGGCATGTGGTTCAGGCAGATGTCGGGGTAGGTTTCCTGCGTAAACCGGTTCACCAACAACACACGGTCGAAGTCCAACAACGGGTTCGCCATCGCCAGCCGCCGAATCACCCGGCGCACCTCCACATACAGCGCGCGCGCCCCGCCCGCCGGTCCAGCCTCGAACAACGCCGCCGCCCGCCGCTCCAAGGCGTCCAACTCGCGCGCAAATCCGCCCACGTCCGCCCCCGCCCCCGCCAGATCGCGCGCCAGCTGGCGCCCGCGCCCAATCGTCTCCAGGACCGGGTAACGCGCTTCGCCCGCTTCCGGCCGCGGCTTGGCGACCGACCAGGGGCTGACGCTGCTTTGGTCGGCGGGCCGGTGCAACGCCAGGTTGACGCCGTCGGCATCCGGCCCGTAGACCTCGACTTCGTCCAGGTGAAAAAACACGGGGTGGGCCCCGGGCAGCTGCAGCCGGACGTAACGCGCCCGGACCGGCTCGGGCGCGAACCGCACCTCGAGCGGCGGCGCGCCGTGCACGCCGCCAAAATGGCGGCCCGGGTTGTCGTAGCCCCGGAGCCATGTCCGGCCGTCGAGCGACGTCAGGATGCGCACGCGGTCGGCGTTGTGCAGTCCGGGAGCGTAATCGAGCCGGTTATAGACGACGATCCGCGCGACGGCTCGAGGCTCCCCCAGGTCCACCTGCCACCACGGGTTCGCCTCCAGCCCCGTGTGAAACGCATACTTCCCGTTCTTCACCCCGTCGCAACCGCCCGCCGCGTCGCCCTGTGTGGACACGCCCTGCCCGGGCCGGCCGCACTCGCCACGCCGGCGGGCCTGCCATGCGCGGGCCTGTCGCAGCCAGTCCTCTTCAACCTGCCGCCAAAGATCCGCCGCCGACACCACGACGTCGGCCGGCGCGGAATGCGCCGGAACGGGCGCGAGCAGGTCGGAGGCGGCAACCGCGCCCGGCCATCCCGCGAGGATGGCGCCGAGCCACCGGATCACACTGCGCGACATACGTCTGGGCGGACTGGATAGCCGATCGCGGCCCGTTTGGCGACAGGAAACGCGGCGCGTTTAGCCGTTGAAGTTTGGCGATGCGTTCGTACACTGCGCGCATGGCTGCCCCGCAGATTCATGTGAACGATGTCGCGCGCCTGGCGCGTCTCAGCCTGACGCCCGAGGAGGAAACCCTCTTTGCAGCCCAGCTCGGCCAGGTGCTCGCCTTCATGGAACAACTCAACCGGCTCGACGTCAGCCACGTCGAACCCACCGCCCACGCCGTGCCCCGCCTCAACGTCGCCCGCCCCGACGAACCGCATCCGTCCCTGACTCACGAGGAGGCGCTGCGCAACGCCCCCGCCCAAACCAACGGCCTGTTCCTGGTGCCTAGAATCGTCGAATGACCCGCCGGCGCGCCTCCCCCCATGCCGCGCCCTGCGCCGATGCCCAACCGACTCACACTTTCCGAGCTGGTCCGCCAACTGGCGGCGCGCGAGGTGTCCGCGCGCGAGGTCATGGAGGCCTGCCTGAGCCGGGTGCGGGAGGTCGATCCTCACCTGCACGCCTTCCTGAGCATTGACCCCGACGACGCGCTGGCCCAGGCGGAAGCCGCCGACCGGCGCCTGGCCGTCCGGCCTCTCCCGGACGACCAGCCCCTGCTCGGCGTGCCCGTCGCCGTCAAGGACGTCATCGCCGTCCGCCACCACCCGCTCAACTGCGCCTCCCGAATCCTCGGCGGCTTCATTTCCCCCTACGATGCCACCGTCATCGAACGCCTCAAAGCCGCCGGCGCCGTCGTGTTCGGCCGCCTCAACATGGACGAGTTCGCCATGGGCAGCTCCACCGAGAACTCGGCGTTCGGCGTGACGCGCAATCCCTGGGACCCGACGCGCATTCCCGGCGGTTCGTCGGGCGGTTCGGCCGCGGCGGTGGCGGCGGACGAATGCATTGCCAGCCTGGGCTCCGACACCGGCGGGTCGATCCGGCAGCCGGCGTCGTTTTGCGGCTGCGTCGGACTCAAGCCCACCTATGGCCGCGTCTCGCGCTACGGGCTGGTCGCCTACGCCTCCTCCCTCGACCAGATCGGGCCGCTGACAAAGTCCGCCCGGGACGCCGCCCTGCTGCTGAACGTGATCGCCGGACACGACCCGCGGGACAGCACCAGCGTGCCGGAAACGGTCCCGGACTACACCGCGGCGCTGGCCCCCGAACTGCACGGGTTGCGCCTGGGGCTGCCCCGGGAATACTTCATCGGCGGCATCGACCCGCAAGTCCGCCGCGCCATCGACGCGGCCGTCTCCCAATTGCAGGCGCTCGGCGCCGATGTGCGCGACCTCTCCCTCCCCCACACCGAATATGCCGTGGCCGCCTATTACATCATCGCCACCGCCGAAGCCAGCGCCAACCTGGCCCGTTTCGACGGCGTCCGCTACGGCCGGCGCGTGGACGGCGCCGACCCGGTCGAAATGTATGCCCGGACGCGCGGCGCGGGCTTCGGCACCGAGGTCAAGCGGCGCATTGTCCTGGGAACCTATGTGCTCAGCAGC
This sequence comes from Verrucomicrobiota bacterium, assembly GCA_016935555.1. GTDB lineage: Bacteria > Verrucomicrobiota > Verrucomicrobiia > Limisphaerales > JAFGQR01 > JAFGQR01. Next base: position 15,648 of record JAFGQR010000101.1, on the reverse strand, counting down.
GGCTATTACGACGCCTACTACCTGCGCGCCCAGAAAGTGCGCACACTGATCCGGCAGGACTTCCTCAACGCCTTCGAATCCGTCGATGCCCTCATCACCCCCACCGCCCCCACCCCCGCCTTCCGCATCGGCGAAAAAGCCGGAGACCCGCTCCAGATGTACCTGTCCGACATCTTTACCTTGTCCTGCAATCTGGCGGGGATATGCGGCCTGAGCGTGCCGTGCGGTTTCACAGACGCGCCGCGCCTGCCGATCGGCCTGCAGCTCCTCGGTCCGCCCTTTGGAGAAACCACCCTCCTGCGGATCGCGCACGCCTACGAGGAAGCCACCGGCTGGCATTGCCAAAAACCGCCGCCTACCCCCACCCCGTAACCCCATGCCCGTCCGCCCCGCCAGCCCGTCCGTCTACGCCATCGACGCCAATGATTTCCTCACCCACGTCAGCTCCGAATGGCTCGCATTCGCCATCGAAAACCACGCCGGCCACCTCACCCGTGAACGCGTCATCGGCACCAGCCTCTGGAGCCACATCGCCGAACCCACCACACGCTACTTCTATCGCACCCTCCTGCAGCTCGTGCGCACCACCCACGGAACCGTCAGCCTCCCCGTCCGCGGCGACGCGCCCGACCTGCGCCGGTTCATGCAGATCCGGCTCACCCACCGCGGCGACGGCAGCGTCGAACTCGAATGCGCCGTCCAGTCCCAGGAGCCGCGCCTGGCCGTCAGCCTGCTCGACCCCAGCATCCCGCGCTCTCCCGAGACGGTGACCATGTGCAGCTGGTGCAAAAAGGTCGCCACGCCCGAGTGGGTCGAGGTCGAGGAAGCCGTGGGCATCCTGCGCCTCTTCGAGAAAAGCTGCCCGCCCCAAGTCGTCCACGGCATCTGCGAGTCCTGCCAGGCGGACCTGCTGGCGCAACTGACGCAACTGACCCTGCCCGCCCCGGTGACCCCGGAGCCGCCCCAAACGGCCGCGTCTGCGGAAATTGCAGAAGCCGCTGAGGCCGAGGAGGTGGCGGATGATTCCGTGGTGCCAGGCAGCAACCCTGAGTGACCCCGCGCGGCAGCCCCGCGCAGAGCGCCCCCTGCCCCGGGCTTGACCGACAACTCCGGGATGCACCGGCCGGCCTCGGCGCGCCCTTGTCGGGCTGGGCCTGATGCTGTAACAATGGGCGCATGGCATGTCACGCATTCCATGAGACGGCAGTGGCCGGGCTGGCGGCCTTGGCGGCCGGCGCCACTGCCGATCCCCTGGAGGCGCTCCTGTGGGGGACGGCGGTGGTTGCCGCCCTGTGCGCGGTGTTCTGGCCGCGGTGGGGCGGGCTGAGTCGATGGCAGCGCGCGCGGCGCATCCGGGAGCGGGTGCGGGTGGAAGACGCGCTCAAGCACATTCACAAGACGGAGATTGCGGGGCGGAGGCCGACGCTGCAGAGCCTGGCGGGGAGCCTGGAGGTGAATTTGAACCGCGCGGCGGAAGTGGTGGCGGACCTGCAGCATCGCGAACTGCTGGAACTGCCGGGATCCGAAATGCGGTTGAGCGCCGAGGGTCGGCGGTATGCGGTGAGCGTCATTCGGGCGCATCGATTGTGGGAACAGCACCTGGCCGAGCAGACGGGCGTCGCCGAATCCGAATGGCATCGCCGCGCCGAGCGCCAGGAGCATTTCCTGTCGCCCGAGCAAGCCGGGCGTCTCGCGGCGCAGCTGGGCAATCCCTTGTTCGACCCGCATGGCGACCCCATTCCGGGAGCCGACACGGGTCTTGCCCCCGAAGCCGCCACCAGCATCGCGAACATCCCCGTCAACGGCGCGGCGCGCATCGTGCACATCGAGGATGAGCCGGAGGCGGTGTATGCGCAACTCACGGCGGCGGGGTTGTATCCGGGCCTGGTGGTGCGCGTGCTGGAGCATGCGCCCCAGCGGGTGCGGCTTTGCGCGCAGGGTGAGGAATGCGTCTTGGCCCCGGTGGTGGCGGCCAACCTGTCGGTTGTGCCCGTCCCCGTAACGGTTCCCGAAGAGCCGCCCGGGCCGCGCTCGCTCAGCGTGTTGCCGCTTGGCGGGTCGGCCCGTGTCGCGCGTCTTTCGCCCCGCTGCCGGGGCGCGGAACGGCGGCGGCTGATGGATCTTGGGATTCTGCCGGGGACGATGGTGCGGGCGGAGTTGGGCAGTCCGGGCGGGAACCTGAAGGCCTACCGGGTGCGCGGCGCGCTGATTGCCTTGCGCCGGGAGCAGAGTGATCTGATCCAGATCGAGGTGCCGGAGGAGCCGGCGGCGTGAGAGGGTTCGGGCATTCGCCGGGATCGACGGGGTGCGAGCGCTGTCCGGCGCATGGCTCGGGGGGCTTGCAGCGGTTCGGCAACTGCGTGGCGGGGTGGGATTACGTGGTGGCGCTGGCGGGGAACCCCAACACGGGAAAAAGCACCGTGTTCAATCTGCTCACCGGCCTGCGGCAGCACACCGGCAATTGGCCGGGCAAAACCGTGACCCGCGCCGAGGGCGGGTTTGCCTTTGGCGGGAAGCGGTTCAAGCTGATAGACCTGCCGGGCACCTACTCGCTGCTGGCCGCGAGTCCCGACGAGGAGGTCGCGCGCGATTTCCTGGTGTTCGGGCGTCCGGACGTGACGCTTGCGGTCGTCGACGCCACGCGCCTGGAACGGAACTTGAATCTCGTGTTGCAGATTCTTGAGATCACCCCGCGAGTGGTGCTCGGGTTGAACCTGATGGACCAGGCGCGGCGGCAGGGCCTGCAGGTGGACCACCGCCGGCTGGCGCGCGATCTGGGCGTGCCGGTGGTGCCGTTGGCGGCCCGGTACCGCGAGGGGCTGGATCTGCTGCTGCCCGCGTTGCGGGACGTCGCCGCCGGAGCCGTCCGGTGTCGCGGGTATCGCCTGCAACAGGACCCCCCGCAACTCAAGGCGGCCCTGGGCGAACTGGTGGCGCGCCTGGAAGAAGCGTTCCCGGGTCTGCCGAACGCGCGGTGGGTCGCGTTGCGGCTGCTCGACGGGGACGAGCGCATGATCGACGCGGTGCGGACGCGCGAATTGGACAGCCTGGTCTCGCAGGCGCAGGGGGTGTCCTCCCTGGAACCTCCGGGGGCGGGTGCGGGATGATCGGCGGCATGGCCTTTTGAGTTTTGAAGACACCAACCCCCACCTCCAGCCCCGCAGACATCCTCGCTCGCGCCCAGGCCCTCCGTGCCGAGGTCGGCGGCGACTCTCACGAAACCATGGTCGCCGCCATCTACGCCGAAGCCGCCCAACTGGCGAACCGCGCGGTGACGCGCCCCGGGGGCCGGCAGGAGCATGACCTGGACCGGGCGCTGGACCGGCTGGTGACCAGCCGGCGTTGGGGGTTTCCGCTGATGGGGCTGCTGTTCACGGCGGTGTTCTGGATCACGATCAGCGGGGCCAACGTGCCGTCGGGGTGGCTGAGCGCGCTGCTGGTGGATCAGGTGTATCCCTGGCTGCGGGAGGGTGCGGCGGGGCTGGGAGTGCCCTGGTGGCTGCGGGGGGCGCTGATCGACGGCCTCTACCTGGCCACCGCGTGGGTCGTCAGCGTCATGCTGCCGCCGATGGCCATTTTCTTCCCCCTGTTCACGTTCCTCGAGGACTTCGGCTACCTGCCGCGCGTGGCGTTCAATGTGGACAACGTGTTTCGGAAGGCGGGGGCGCACGGCAAGCAGGCGCTGAGCCTGATGATGGGCTTTGGGTGCAACGCCGCCGGGGTGACGGCGACGCGGATCATTGACAGCCCGCGGGAGCGGTTGATTGCGATGCTGACGAACAACTTTGCGTTGTGCAACGGGCGCTGGCCCACCCAGATTCTCGTCGCCAGCCTGTTTCTCGGCGCCCTGGCGCCCCCCTGCCTCGCAGGGCTCATCTCCGCCGCCGCCGTGGTGGGCGTCGCCCTGCTGGGCGTGGGGCTTTCGCTGGCCGTCTCGGCCTTTCTGTCGCGCACGGTGCTCAAGGGCGAAGTCTCCACGTTCAGCCTCGAACTGCCGCCGTATCGGCCGCCGCGGTTTTGGCAGATTTTCTACACGTCACTGATCGACCGGACGGTGTTTGTGTTATGGCGGGCGGTGGTGTTTGCCGCGCCGGCGGGGCTGGTGATCTGGCTGGTGGCGAACCTTCACGTGGGTCAAGCCAGCGTGGCGGAGCACCTGATCCGATGGCTCGATCCCATCGGCCTGCTGATCGGCCTGAATGGCGTGATCCTGCTGGCCTATGTCATCGCCATCCCCGCCAACGAAATCGTCATTCCCACGGTGCTGATGCTGACGGTGCTGACGGCGCGCCTGACGGGGATGGGGTCGGGCCAGGGAGTGATGTTCGAGCTGGAGTCGGCGGATCAGACCCTGGCGCTGTTCAAGGCCGGCGGGTGGACGACCCTGACCGCCGTGAACCTGATGCTCTTCAGCCTGATTCACAATCCCTGCAGCACGACCCTCTACACCATTTACAAAGAGTCGGGCAGTCTCAAGTGGACCCTGGTGGCGGCCGTGCTGCCGCTGGGGTTGGGCTTTCTGGTGACGTTCTTCGTCGCCCAGGTGTGGCGGCTGGTGGCGGGTTGACATTGCGCCTTGAAGATTGCGGGGACGGCCTTATAAAGGCGGCATGTTGCCAACGTTTCTGGTTCATGGCGGCCCGATGATCTGGGTGATCGTGGCTGCCAGCGCGGTGGCGCTGGTCGTGTTCATCGAGCGGCTGCTGCATTATCACCGGGCACAGATCAATTCGATGGAGTTCCTTAACGGCGTGCGCACCGTGCTCAAACGCGACAACGTCGTGGAAGCCATCTCCATCTGCGACGCAACCCCGGGGCCGGTGGCGCGTCTGGTGAAGGTGGCGATTCTGAACCGCGAGCGGGGGAGGGAGGGGGTTCGGGAGGCATTGGAGGAGGCGGGGTTGGTCGAGGTGCCGCCGTTGGAGGAGAAGCTGAACCTCCTGGCCACGATCGCCCAAATCGCCCCGTTGCTGGGCTTGCTGGGGACGGTGCTGGGGTTCATCAGGATTTTCGCCCAACTGCAAACCCGCACCACGCTGGCCACCCTTCAGGACTTGTCGGGCGGCGTGTGGGAGGCCTTGATCTGCACCGCCGCCGGCCTCGCCGTCGCCATCCCCTGTTACGCCGCCTACAATTACCTCGTCAGCCGCGTCAACGCCATCGTGCTCGACATGGAAAAGGCCGCGACGGAAGCCGTCAACATTGTCAATGAACCGCACGCCCCCCGCGCGCCATGAGGTTCCCCCGCAACACAAAGGTGTTTCGGGGGCAGCTGGATGCCGCCCCCTACGCAGGCGTCCTGTTTCTGCTGGTGATTTTCCTGGTCCTGAACTCGAAGTTCATCTTCATTCCCGGCGTGGAGATTCACCTGCCGGAGGCGTCCGGACTGCCCGGCACCGAGCAGCGCACCCTGGCCGTGGTGGTCGACCGGGAAGGCAGGTTCTACTTCGAAAACCAACTCGCCGACCAAGCCCAGCTGACATCCCGCCTTCACGACGCCGTCCGCCGCGCCAACGCCCCGCTCACCCTCGTCGTCCAAGCCGACGAAACCGTCACCTACCACGTGCTGAGCCGGTTGTGGGTGATTGCACAGTCGGCCGGGGTGCAGACCGTTCTGCAGGCCACCCGGCCTCCGCTGGTTCCGGGAAGCGCCCCGGGCCGGCCCGAGGGCGCGCCTCGCTAGCCCATGAGCGGAACGTTGAAGGAACCCCCACGCTGGTCGGCGCGACGCTGGCTGTATGCGCTGCTGGCCGCCTTCGCAGCCCAGGTGGGCTTGCTCCTCGTCTTGGGCCTGCGCCCGCATCCCCTGCCCCCCCCGTTCCGCCCGCCCACGCGCATCGTGCCTGCCAGCGACCCGCGCCTGGAACGGCAGATTGCCCTGCTGCCCTGGCTGCGGGATCCCACGCTGTTTGTGCTGCCCGCCCCGCAATCCTTTTCCGGGCGCGCCTGGCTGCGGTTTGCCCTCCTGGAGCGTCCGCTGCGCGACTGGAGCGAGCCTCCCCGGTGGCTGGAGTTTGCCGAGCAACCGTGCGGCACCGCCTTCACCGAGCATGCCCGGACCATCACCAACCGCCCCCTGATCATCGCCGATTTGCCGCTGCCGCCCCTGACCGGCTCCATGCTTCCCGTGCCCAATCAGCCGGTGGGCCAGAAGTCCCGGGTCCGGCTCGAGGGGGACCTGGCCGCGCGTGCGTGGCGCGCCGCCATCCCGTTGCGCGGCTGGCCGCACACCGAGGTGTTGACCAACACGGTCGTCCAGCTGGCCGTCGACGCCGAAGGCCGGCCGGTGGCCACGACGCTGCTCGCCGAAAGCGGGCTGCCCGCGGCGGACCTGTATGCGCTGCGGGAAGCCGCCAATGCGCGCTTCGAGCCGCTGCGCCGCCCCGGGGGCACCCGGGCGCCCGACCCGCGCCTGACCTGGGGCCGGCTGGTGTTCCAATGGCAGACCCTGCTGCCCGCGGCGGGCAACGCGCCGGGGCCGACTCCGTGAGATGACCGCCGACGAGCTTCTGACGGTGTATGTCGTGCTCGCGCTGGGCGCCTTGGCTGCGATCGCCTGGTATTACGCCCAACGCCAAAAACGCTTCGGCCCCATGCCCAGCGAAGACCGGATCTTCCGGTGCGAACATTGCGGGTTTGTATATACCGACGACGCCGATGTCGACCGCTCCCGCTGTCCGCAATGCGGGACGTTGAATGAGGCGATTCTCTTCTGACTTCCGCCCTCTATGCCGGGCCGCTGGCCGCGCCGGTCTTGACTTCCACCACGTCGTGGGGGGCGGCCTCGCGCATGCCGGCGGGGCTGACGCGAATGTAGCGGGCTTTCTGGCGGAGTTGGGCGAGGTTGGCGGCGCCGAGGTAGCCCATGCCGGACTGGATGCCCCCGATCAACTGGGCCAACACGCGATCCACAGAACCGCACACCTCCTTCAACGCTTCCACGCCCTCGGGGGCGACCTTCCGGGTGGCGTCGGCGGTGTGCCCGTAGCGGGCCGCGGAGCCGGCCTTCATGGCGGCAAGGCTGCCCATGCCGCGGTATTGCTTGTAGAGTTTGCCCCCGATGTCCAGGACCTCGCCGGGCGCCTCCAGACAGCCGGCAAAGATCCCCCCGCAAATCACCGCCTGCGCCATCGTCAAGGCCTTCACAATGTCTCCGGACTTGGTAATGCCGCCGTCCGCCACGATCCGAACGCCTTTCCGCACGGCGGCACGGGAGCACACGTAAAGCGCCGTCAGCTGGGGAATGCCCACGCCCGCGACGATTCTCGTGGTGCAAATCGACCCTGGCCCCTGGCCCACCTTGACGGCGTCCGCGCCGGCGGCGGCGAGGAATTCCACGCCGGCGGCGCTGGTGACGTTGCCGGCGAGAATGGGCAGGTCGGGGTGGGTTTCGCGGATCATGCGCACGGTCTGGCCGACTCCCTGCGTGAACCCGTGGGCGGTGGACACCGCCACAAGATCCACGCCGCGTTCGACGAGGCTGCCCACGTGCGCCAGGATGCGGTCGCGGTCCAACTCGCCGAATGCGTTGCGCGTGGCCGAAACCGCGGCTCCACAACGCAGGCGGAACGAGGGATCGCGGGCGGGGCGGAACTGGGCGCTGCGCTCCTGGGTGATGCGCTCGATGTCGCTCATGGTGAACAGGCCCTGAAGGCGGTCCTCGTCGTCCACCACCAGCAGCTTGTGAATGCCGGGATGGTCGGTGAAAAACCTGTCGGCCCGCGCAATGGGATTGCGCCCCAATTCCCGGCGGTTCAAGACGTGGACCTGGTCGCGCGGGGTGAGGGCTTCGGCCACGGTGCGGTTGGCGTAGCGCTGTTTGACCACATGCCCGGACAAAAGCCCCACTAGCTTGCCGGCCGCATCCACCACGGGGAACGTGCTGAACCTGAACTTCCGCTGCTGGATCATCTCCAGCACGCCGCCGATCTTCTGTTGCGGCGACACCTTGATGGGATCCTGGATCAGGCCGTGCACGTGGTTCTTCACCCGGCTCACCATCGACAGCTGGTCCTTCTCGGATAAATTGTAGTGGATCAACCCCAACCCCCCGTTCAGCGCCATGGCAATCGCCATGCCCGCCTCCGTCACCGTGTCCATGTCCGATGAAATGATCGGAATGCTCAGCTGCAACCCCTCCGCCAGCGTCGTCTCAAGCTGCGTGTCCCGCGGCAGCACCTCCGAATACAGCGTCGCCAGCGTCACGTCGTCATACGTCAGCGCCAGATGATCCTGCGCCGGGAAAAACTCGTCCGCGGACGGGTAAAAACGGGAGTCCAGACTCGAATGCTCGTTGCTCGCAGCCATGCGGAATCCTGAAGAGCCTCCGACCGTGTGGCAAGGAAAATCCCGGCGGGCCTCGGCCTGAGGCACTCAGAGTTTGCGTCCGCAATGGAGGGTCATCACGCCTCCGAAAAACAGCTCGGTCCGGGTGCGGGCGCCCAGGGCTGCCAGCTTGCGCTGCACGCCGTCCGGGGCCGGGTAATGCTCCAGGGATGTCAGGATGTACGCGTAGGCGGCCGCGTTGCCGCTGACCAGCCTGCCCAGCGGCGGAAGCGCCCGGCGCAAATACGCGAAATACACGCGCCGCCACACCCGGCAGGATGGCTTGCCAAATTCAAGCACCAGCAACCGTCCCCCCAAACCCAGCACCCGCCACATCTCCTCGATCCCCCCCTCCCAGCTCGCCAGATTCCGCAGCCCGTAGCCGACTGTCACCAGCCCAAAATGCCCGTCCGCAAACGCCAGCCGCAACGCGTCGCCCGCCACGAACTCGGGTTCGGTGTAAAGATGCCCCCGCCGCGCGGCGATTCGGCGCCCGCGCGGCGTCTGCCGCCGGCTCCGGCCGCGCGCAATGGCCAGCATCGGCTCGCAGAAGTCGACGCCCGTCACCACCGCGCCCTCCCGCGCCAGCGCCAGGGCAAGGTCCCCCGTGCCGCAGCACACGTCCAGGGCGCGCTCGCCCGGCCGGGGCTGGGCCCGTCGCACGAGCCGCCGCTTCCAGAGCCGGTGCAAGCCGAAGCTCTGCAGATCGTTGAGGAGATCGTAGCGCGGCGCGATCGCTGCAAACAACTCGCCCACCTTCGCACCCCGCTGCTCGCCCGGCGCGTAATAGGGATTCGCCATGTCCGAAGCCGACTCTCGACGCGCACCTCGGCGATTTCAAACCTGAAATGGGTTCGGCGGCGGGGTGATTGCGTTGCCACCCGGCGTTGAGTAGGCTGCGGGTCGTGCCGGTCGAGCTTGCCATTGTGGTGTCTGTGTTCAACGAGGCGGCCAACGTGCTTCCGCTGGCGCGCGAAGTGGCCGAGGCCCTTGCCGCCGAGACGCGCTCGTGGGAGCTGGTGTTTGTGGACGACGGGAGCACGGACGCCACCTGGGCCGCGATTCGGGAGGCCCGGCGCCGCGATCCCCGCGTTCGAGGGCTCCGGCATGCTCGCCGCGCGGGACAAAGCGCTGCCTTGTGGACCGGCATCCGGCGCACGGACAGCCCCGTCATCGCCACCCTGGACGGCGACCGGCAAAACGATCCGGCGGATCTCCCGCGTTTGCTCGGCGCACTCGCCCAGGCGGATTTCGTCAGCGGATGGCGCGTCACCCGCCGTGACGGATGGCTGCGGCGGGTGTCGTCGCGCGTGGCACGTGTGGCGCGGCGGCGGGTGTTGGGGACGGCGGTTGCGGACACGGGCTGCGGGCTGCGGGTGTTCAAGCGGGCGTGTCTCGAGGGGGTGCTGCCCTTTGACGGATGGCACCGGTTCCTGCCCGTTCTGGTGGGCGGAGGAGGGGCGGCGACGCTGGAGGTGCCGGTCAACCATCGTCCGCGCGCGGGCGGCGTTTCGAAATATGGTCTGTGGAACCGGCTGGGGCGGGGTGTGGTTGACCTGGCGGGAGTGGCCTGGTACCGCAGGCGGCGGTTGACGCCGGCGGCGCTGAGCGGGGAGGACGACGCGAGGGACTGAGGCGGAAGATCTCGCGGGCTGCCGCAGCGGCCCCCCGGGCGTCTGCGGTCGGCGGACGCCGCACGCGTATGCGTGTGCGCGTGGAGGCGGCGATCGTGGGTCGAGAGGGCCGCGGGAAAGGCCGCCGCCGCGGCCAGGGGCGGTGGCCGGGCCGCCCGCCAGGGCGCATGTCCGGGGCGCGCAGGCGCCGCGCGTCACTTCGGAGTCGTGGTGGTGTCTGCGGGGGGCGGGGGTGTCAGGCGCTCGATCTCCAGCTCGCAGCGTTCGATGGTTTCGGGCCGGTTCAGGTGGCGGGCGAGCGGGAGCAGCTTTTGCCAGATGGCGAGCCGGTCGGGGTAATCGGGGTATCCCTTGAGCAGTTGCTCGCCGCAGTCGAGCGCCTCGGCGCGGCGACCGTAGAGTGTCAGCCGGTCGATGAGTTTGAGCAGCAGACTGAGTTTCTGCAGCCGGGTAGGTTCGAGTTTCAGGGCCTGGTCCCACGCGCCGAGGGCGTCGGAGAGGCGTTTGTGGGCCCATTGGAGGTCGCCGAGTTTCTCCTGCAAGACGGCGCTGCGTGCGGTCTGGCGGGATTGGCTCAGCATGTCGATCACCGTGCCCAAGCTCGATCCGGTGGCGAGCAGCTGGTTGGCCCGCATCAGACCGAACCACTCGACGAGGCGGCTGCCGCGCTGGTCGAGGTCGCGCAGTCGCTGGTCGGGGCGCAATGCGAACGGGCAATAGAGGGGGTCGCCGACAGCCAGGTTTTGCCAGGAAACAACCGGTTGGCACGCCCAGGCGGCTTCGGCAAAGGTGAATCCGAAGTAGATGAACCGTGCGAAGAACACGTTCATGTCGGGCGTGGCGGCGAGGTAGGGTTCGTAGACGCTGCCCATGGTGGCGGTGGCGCCGTGCGCGACCAGGGGGCCGGCCCAGTGGTGATCGGTCGAGCGCAGGGTGGCGGCGCTGAACGAATGCAGGTGGTAGGCGAAGGCGCCCGGCATGAACTCGACGCCGTACCAGCCGAAGGGTCCGCTGGCCTGGCTGGCATACCAGCCCGCGTAGCATGCCGCCTGCGGCAGGGGTTGCCCGGCGGGAAACGTCGCCCGGTTCGTGTCCACGACGGTTTCAAATCCCAGCCGCCGGCACAGTTCCGCCGCTCCGCCCAACGATTGGTCTCCCTGCCGGTAGGCCTCATTGCCCTGGCCGTGGCCCACGTCGAAATAGGCGCGTCCCCACAAGCCGTCGCGTTCCGCAGTGAGCGCCTTGTCGACCAGACCGCAGGCCATCGCCGCCGTGGGTCCGTCCAGGCGGCTGACCAGAAGCAGACCGTTGGTGGGGTGCAGCAGACTGGCATTGGTGGCCCCATATAACCGGTTCGGACGCGGACCGGTCCACATGAACGGCGATTGCACCAACGGCAGGCAACTCAGCTCGCTGTCCACCGACGCCTCGTTGCGGCGCAGTTCCGGAAAGAGCTTCTCCGACTGCGCCTCCACAAGGGTCGCGTCCGGTTTGACCTTGATCGGCACCCCGTAACACAGAGCCAGGAACCGGATCCGAGCCTCGGCCACCGCGCGCCCTCCGGCCGGATGATTGGTGAACACAAAGAGCTTGCGCGCATCCAGCCGTCCGACCAACGGCGCCTGCAACTGGGTGAGATACTCCGAACGTGACATCGCCTCGGACGTGGGCAGCGCCAAGCCGATCACCTGGTTGGACGGCACCTGCCGGCGCTGCGCGTAATACTCCGCCACCTGCCGGGATTCGGACAGCTTCGAGTTGTACAGCACCACCACCTCGCGCCCGTCCGCCCCCGGCGACCGGCCCGGAACGGAAGCGAGGATTGCCGCCGCGCACGACAGCACCACGACGCCCCTGCGGCACGTCCCCGCCCCCGGCGCGGCCCGTCCGCCGTGGGCAGCGACGTCCCGCTTCCGACATTGAGCCTCATGCACCATGGGGTGCGCCATCCGGACACGTGACGCGGAGGCCGTCATAGGCCAACCAGACGCCCGCCGGCAATTCCGCCTGCGACCGATCGTGATCATAATCGTGGGTGAGGTGCGTGAAGTAGGTGCGCGCCGCCCCAATCCGCCGCGCCGTGGCGATCGCCTCGTCCCGGCACATGTGGGTGGGGTGCGGCTGCGGGCGCAGAGCGTCGAGGACGGCAACTTCGGCGCCCCGAACCCGGGTGATCACGGCGTCCGGGACCGACTTGCAGTCGTTGAGGTAGGCCAGGCGTTTGTGGCCCCCCTGGCTGAAGAGAAAACCCCGCGTCCACATCTTGCCGTGCGGCAGCTCAAAGGGCGTGACCTCGACATCCCCCACCACGAAGGGCCCGTCGATGATCCGCGGGTCCGGAATGAAATAGCCCTTCGGCCAGGGTCCGTTGTGAAAGGCGTAGGCGAAAACCCGCTGGAGAATTTCCATGTGCTCCGCCCCCGCGTAAACCGGTAAAGGCCGGTCCCCGCGGATCTGGCAGAAACGGCGGCAGTCGTCGAGCCCCATGATGTGGTCCGCATGGGCGTGGGTGATCAGCACCGCGTCCAGCCACGCGATGTTTTCGCGCAGGCATTGGAGGCGGAACTCGGGGGTGGTGTCCACCACGAGTCTGGCGGCGCGTGTTTCGACATAAATGGACGGGCGCAGCCGGTGGTTCCTGGGATTGGCCAGGAACCGCGCCGGGTATTCCCGGCCGATCATGGGCACGCCTTGCGAGGTGCCCGAACCCAAAAACACAAACGAGAACGACATGCTCAACACCCAAAATGTGCTTGGCGGCACCGTAGCACAGCCGCCACAGTCGGCGCGAACGATTTCTGCGATGCTGACGATGCTGCGGATCAAAAACCTCGCCCTGGTGCAGGACCTTGCCCTCGAACTCCAGCCCGGCCTCAACGTCATCACCGGCGAGACCGGCGCCGGCAAATCGATCCTCATCGGCGCGCTCACACTCGTGCTCGGCGAACGCGCCGACCGCACCCTGATCCGCAGCGGGACGGACACGTGCGTGGTCGAAGCTGTCTTCGACACACAGTCGCTGGCGCCTTCCGTCGAGGCCTTCCTCGACGCCAGCGGCTTGGAGCCGTGCGCCGACCGGCAGCTCGTCCTCAAACGCAGCTTCACCGCCGCCGGCGCCAACCGCCAGTTCGTCAACGGCTCGCCCACCACCCTCGCCACCCTCGCCGCGCTCGGCGAATCGCTTGTCGACATCCACGGCCCCCACGACCACCAGTCCCTGCTCCACCCCGACCGGCAACTGGCCATTCTCGATGCCTTCGGCAACCTCGGCCCGGCCCGGCAGGCCGTCGCCGACTTGGTCCGGCGCCGCGCCGCGCTCGAACAGAAAAAGACCGCCCTCATCACCGACGAGCAGACCTACGCCCAACAGCTTGACCTCCTCCGCTTCCAAGTCCGCGACATCGCCGCCGCTCGCCTTCAGCCCGACGAAGACGCCGCCGTCGGCGAGGCGCATCAGCGCGCCACCAGCGCCGCCAGGCGACTCGAACTCGGCCAAGCCGCCCTCAACCTCCTCGGCGACACCGAACCGTCCCTCCTCACCCAAACCGGCGCGCTCGGACGGATCCTCCAGGAACTCCAGCGCCTCGATCCCGCCGCCGCCCCGCTCGCCGCCGCCCAGGAACAAGCCGCCGCCCAGTGGCGCGACCTGCAAACCGAACTCGCCCATTATGTCGACCGCGTCGACCTCGATCCCGCGCGGCTCCGCGAACTCGAAAACCGCCTCAACCTCATCCAAACCCTCAAACGCAAATACGGCCCCACGCTCCCCGGCGTCATCGCCTTCGGCGACGACGCCCGCCGCCGCCTGGCCAGCCTCGAACAGCGCGACGCCGAACTGGCCCGCCTGAATGCCGAACTCGAAACCGTGGGCGCTGAACTGCGGCGCCGCGGCCGGGATCTTTCCGCCCGTCGCCGCAAGCTTCTGCCGCGGCTCCGCAAGGCTGTCGAAAGGGAACTGGGCGCCCTCGGCTTCCGCCAAAGCCGCTTCGATATCACCCTCGGCACGCGTTCGGCCCCGGCCGGACTCGAGGTTTCCCCTGCCGACACCGGCTTCGATACCATCGAGTTCCAGTTCGCGCCCAACCCCGGGGAACCCGGGCGTCCCCTGCGCGCCATCGCGTCTTCGGGCGAGATGGCGCGGGTGATGTTGGGTTTGAAGACGGTGCTGGCGGCGGAGGACGAAATCCCTGTGCTGATTTTCGACGAGGTGGATGCGAACATCGGAGGCGAGACGGCCCATGCTGTGGGGGCCAAGATGCGGCAGATTGCGACCCAGCGCCAGGTATTGTGCGTCACGCACCTGCCCCAGGTGGCCGTCCACGGCCACGCCCACTATGTCGTGACCAAGCAACTCCTCGCCGGGCGCACCGTGTCTGCGATTCAGCGTCTCGAGCCGGCGGCGCGCGTCGTGGAGCTGGCCCGGATGCTGGGCGGCCCGACCGACGCCGCCCGCCGCCACGCTGCGGCGCTGTTGGGCAGCGGCAGCGGGGCTGGACCTGAATAAGGCGCTTTGAGTCGGGCGCTTCCGGATTTCGTTGATTTGACTTTCGCTATTGGAGCGGTGCGAGCGGCGCAAACGTTTGGAAATCAAGCCAACTCTTCCAAACGTGTGCGCCAAAAAACCGCTCAGCTCCTCGGCGCCTCCAGCGCGCTTCTGTGCGTGATCCGCGGGGGAAACGGTCGGGTAACTGTCTCTCTTCCCCTTCTACTTCTATTGGGGTCGTACTTAAACATATTAAACAATCGGAGTCGGTAACTCTCTATTTTGGGGTCTATCTAGACCTAAAACAAGCGTGTTTAGGAACTGTACTTCGTAGACCGAGCCCGACGTGACGCTTTCGAAATCTGTCCCCTACAGGTTGTATGTCTAGTCGAGATTCAATTGGGTCGCAACCCGATTTCTGCATTCGCCGAACTCCTGAGCACCGAAAAGCCTGGAAGACGGGCTTGGAGGGGGTGTTTTGAGGCCCCGTTGGTCTCCGCCTTCCAAGTTTCGAGTTTCTTCAGCCAAAAAGTTCGAGTTTTTCCTGGGTTTCGAACACAGTCAAAATCCGAACTTGTCTCCTTCAACAGTCACCGCCGGCACCTGGGCCAGTGAGCGGGGCCTGGGTTTCGTCGCGGCGAACACTCATTTCGGTCGCCGACGAGCAGACAAGTTTTTGATGAGTCGCCTTTGACACCCGCACTGACGACATCATCGTCCTCCGGCTCGCCGGTAAAACCCTTCGGCGAGGCGATTCGGGACTCGAGTGCCTTTGCCGCAGATGCAAATAACCCCCCCAGCTATGCTGGGCGACTCCCGACATTTGACAGCTCCGGGAATCTTGAGAGTACTAACCGGTGCTGCCATCCTCCCGCTCTGTGGCCGGATTCAGTAATGGCGCCGGCCGCGGTAGAACCGCTGCGGCAATGCGGCCGAGTCTGGATCCACGTGGATGAACCTCCCGTCGGCTGCCGCCGCATTGGTCAAGATGGGGCTCCACTGTGTCAAATTGGTCGAGGCTTCAATCGCGTAGAGTTGAGACGGCTGACCTTGAACCATGATTTGCAGGCTCCCGGAGACCAGCGGCGTCGCCTGAAGAAAAATGAGGATGGAGTCAACGGTAATCGCAATTGGTCTGGTTTCGACCTCTCCACCAGTGGTGGCGTTGACGAAGCTCACCAAGTCGCTGTACATGCCCGCCGCCAG
>JAFGQR010000100.1 GCA_016935555.1 Verrucomicrobiota bacterium | reverse complement strand
TGGTGGAGGCGGCGGGAGTTGAACCCGCGTGCCTGGACGAGTTGCCAGCCGCGACTACATGTTTAGCCGGAAGCGAGTCTTGGCAACAGGATAACCTTCCGGCGCGAATCCCGTCACCCAGCCTGCAGGGAAGAACTTCGGGGGGTGACGCGCAGGCGCCGCCGCAACCCTACACCTGCTGTGGCGTTCGTCCGGCGTAGCAGGTGTCCACCGGCGAACGTCGCGGCGCCTTAGGCCGCGAGAGCTAATTCTTCGTTAGCAGTTAATTTTTTGACCCGATGATTAACGAGGCCAACGGATCGTCCTCGACATGCCGCCTCTGGCGCGTCTACCAGGTCGAAACCGGTGCGCCCCCGAACAGCAATGACACTATGCCGCGAATCAGGCTGGCGGTCAAGGGCCGGAGACGGAGGACGGAGGGCAGAGGCGGAGGGCAAGGGGCTTGGGCAACGTTCAACCCGCCATGTTGAACGCGCCATCACACGCTGAGCGCACATGGCCCGATTCAGGTCCGATTTTCGCAGGCAACACGAACATCCAACACCGTGGCGCCTCTGGCTTTTCTCCGCTGCCCCTCACCCTGAGCCTCTCCCCGAGGGAGAGGGGACAGCGGGTGGCGCGGGCGTGAGATTCGGAGGGTGCGTTTGCCGCCGGCGCGTTCATGGGGTTCGTGAACTATCCTCTGTCCTCCGCCCCCTGCCCTCTGATGTTCGGCCGCCGGCGGACCGGCCGGGGCCGGTTCAGAAGAGGGAGCCGGCGGCGATGCCGAGGACGCTGAGGGGGCCTTGGTCTTCGAAGCCTTCGGTGGCTTTTTCGAGTTTTTGGAGGCCGAGTTTGGCGTTGCGGTAGAGGGACTCGTCGTTGACGAGTTTGCCGAGGGTGCCGTAGTTGGTGTTGATCTTGGAGAAGATCTGGCCGAGGTTGGCCATCATGTTGGTGGCTTGGATGTAGAGGGCGTCCTCCTTGGCGAGGCGGCCGAGGGTGCCTTGGCCGGCGCCGATGCCGGAGACGATTTGCCGGGTTTCGCCGATCATGGTTTCGGCCTGGCTCATGAGGTGTTTGAGGTCGGCGGAGGCGGCCTGGATGTTGGTGATGGCGCCGTAGGCGCTGAGATAGAGTTCGTCGTTTTGGAGGAGTTTCCCGACGGTGCCTTTGCCTTGGGCGAGGTTGTCGGAGACCATTTTCAGGTTGCCGATGGTGGCGTTGAGGTAGGGGGTGTTTTGGCGGAGGAAATCGTTAATGGGGCCGAAGGTGCTGCCCGGGGCGAGGCCGGCGGCGGCGACATTGATGTTGGTGAGGGTTTGTCTGGCGACGCTGATCAGCTCGTTGAGGTCGGTGGGTTCGGTGGCCTGCAGGGTGATGGATTTGTCGGAGGTGGTTTGGACGGGGCTGCCTTTGCCGGGGTCGATGGAGACGTAGTTTTGGCCGAGCAACCCGGTGGCTTTGATTTGGGCGATGCTTTCGGTGGTGATGGCGGACTTGAACTGATTGCGGATTTTCATGGTGACCTGGGCGACGGAGACCATGGGGGCGTGGGGGAGGGGGGCGTTGGTGGCGCCGGGCGCGGGGGCATTGGTGGCGTGGGGCGGGGGGAGGTTGGTGCGCTGGGCGCTGACGATGTCAGGCACCTGGACGAGGTCGATGGCTTCGATGCGGCCGATTTCGACGCCGGACATTTTGACGAGGTCGCCCTTTTTGAGTTCCTGGACATTGCGGAAGTTGGCGGCGATTTGGAAGCCGCCCCGGAAGAAGTCGAAGGCGCCGACCATTTCGAGGATGAGGACCGCGACGAAGAGCGCGAGGGCGAAAAAGACGCCCAGCCGGGTTTCAAGCGTGTTTCTCATGATGTGGGTTGAAGTTGGGGTTGAAGTTTGCGGTCAGGAATCGTTGGATGACGGGGTTGTCGTGGGCACGGATGTCGTGCGGGGAGCCGACGGCCAGGAGGCGGCCTTCGTAGAGCATGGCGATGCGGTCGGCGACGCCGAAGGCGAGGTCACGGTCGTGGGTGATGATGATGGAGGTGACGCGAGTGCGGCGTTTGAGGGCGAGGATTTCGGCGCCGATGACGATGCCCATGAGGGGGTCGAGTTCGCTGGTGGGCTCGTCGTAGAGGATCAGCTGCGGTTCGATCACGAGGGCGCGGGCGATGGCGACGCGTTTGCGCATGCCGCCGGAGAGATCGCTGGGCATGCGGTCCTTGACATTTTGCAGGCCAAGCAGGTCCAGTTTCTCCGTGACAATGCGGTCGATGTCGGCGGGCGGTTTGAGGCGGTGTTCGCTCAGGTAGAGGCCGACGTTTTCGCCCACGGTCAGGGAGCTGAGGAGGGCGCCGGACTGGAAGACCATGGCGAGGCGGTATGTGTCCATGACGCCGGGTTGGCCGATGGGCTGGCCTTCGATGAGGATCTGGCCGCGGTCGGGGGTTTCGAGCCCGATGAGGTGTTTGAGGAGGACGGTTTTGCCGCTGCCGCTGGGGCCCATGATGACGAAGATTTCGCCGCGTTGGACGTCGAAGGTGACGCCCTTGAGGACGGGCTGGCCGACGTAGGTTTTGTGGAGGTCTCGGACCTGGACGCTGACGCTGAGTTGGGGCGGCGCGGGGTCGTTCATGTCAGAGGTCCAGGCACATCAGCGTGCGGGTGAGGAAGTAATCGAGGATGAGGATGATGACGATGGCGTTGACGACGGACTTGGTGACGGAGCGTCCGATGCCGCGGGGGCCGCCGATGGTGATGAGGCCTTGGTGGCAGGCGACGGTGCCAATGACGACGGCGAAGACCCAGGTTTTGAGGAGGCCGTTGGCCAGGTCGGTGACTTCGACCACGTCCCGAAGGTTGCCCAGGAACATCTCCCACGAAATGCCAATCCGGTCGTTGAACACCGAGACCATGCCGCCGCCGAACCAGCCGACGAGGATGGCGAAGACGACGAGGAGGGGCAGGGCGATGCTGATGGCGAGGACGCGGGGCAGGACGAGGTAATGGATGGGGTTGATGTTCATGGTTTGGAGGGCGTCGATCTCCTGGTAGACCCGCATGGAGCCGATCTCGGCGGTCATGGCCGACCCGATGCGTCCGGCGATGAGGATCGAGATCATGACGGGGGCGAGTTCCTTGCAGATGGAGATGCCGACCAAGCCGCCGATGATTTGTTGGAGGCCTTTTTCGGCGAGGGCGGTGCCGGTGTGGAGGGTGACGACGCCGCCGATGAACAGGGAGAGGATGCACACCATGAGGAGGCTGGCGTTGCCGATCTCGAACAGCTGGTCGAGAACCTTTTGCCGCTGGCGCAAGGCGTGCGGCAGCGCCTTGGCCGTGCGCCACAGCAGAACCAGCATCTCACCGATGTTCTCAAACATATCGCCCCTCCGTCCGGCCTAGGCGCCGGGACGCCGCCCCTTCCTGGACGAGGCCACAGGCACGTGAAACACCCGCCACTGCGTCCCCTCGGGTCCGGATTGATACCGGAAGAGGCCGAAGAACAGCGAGATCTTTTTTGACGTGGGTGAGGTTTCGAGCCGGCAGGTGTTCCAGAGCAGGGACTGGCTGGCGGCGCCGGTCCGCGGGTTGTGTTCGCTGCGCAACAGGGCCCAGAGGGGCGAGAGGTTGCGTTCGACGCTTTCGTTGTTCGGCAGGAACGGTTCGAGCAGGGACAGCACCTGCAGGCGCCGACGGCCGTCAAAATCGCGCCGTGCGGTGAACAACGGCCACGCCTGGGTCCGGCGTCGGGTGTGGCCCGTCTCCAGGCTGCGCTCGGTCAGGTCGGAGTAAAGGAAATACAGGAAGCGATGTCGCTGCCGGTCCAGGGCCGGGGTTTGGAGGTGGACGCCGTGGTAGAAGGGCCACGCGTAGATGCTCCGCGTCTCTCCCGGGCGGCGGATCACGCTGAAGAAGGGCAGCACACGGTTGCCGGACTTGCCTTCGCCGCGGGCGAACAGGACCAGGGGCCAGAACAGTTCCCACTCGCGATAGCGCCGGGCGCGGTCCTGGACGAGGGTCAATCCGAACGGCCACAGGCAGGTGGTCGCGTCGCGCGCGGGGGAGCGGGCGACGCTGTAGAAGGGGAGGAGCACCTGTTGGAAGCCGGCGTTGGTGGTGCCGAGGTCGGTGCGGTGATGGAAAAACAACGGCCACAGCGCGAAGAAATGGTCGTGTCCGCCGACGGCTTCCACCTCGTCGGCGAGGTTCGTGCGATACGTCACCGTCTTGTGCTCGTGGCCCGTCAGCGGCCAGCACTGCCATCCCCGCAGGCCGTCGCCACGCCGCCAGTGGAAGAGCGGCACCAGGAAATTGTGGGTGGTGATCTCGCCCGGGCGGGTCTGGAGAACACGGTTTTGGGGGGCGACGAACTCATTGGCGTTGACGGGCGCCGTGGAACCCCCGCGGACCGTCTTCGCATACAGCGGCCACAGGATCCATCGGGTTTCGCGCCGGAACAGTCGGTTCTTCAGGGTCCCGTAGAACGGGAACACGGCGGTGTAATTCAAAGCCGGATCGTCCGCCCTCTGCCGAAAAAAGAGCGGGAACAACGTGAATCGGGAGACGTTGGTTTCCGCGGCGGTGCGGCCGCCGGCGAACGAGAGGAACTGGAGGATTTGGAACCGGTATTCGCCGCCGAAGCGGTGATAGGTGAGCACGGGATAGGCGAGGTGGAACTCCTCCGAGTCCACCGACCGGTCTGCCATATCCGACATCAGCCCCGGAAAGGCCCATGTCGTCATCAGCTCCTTCTCCTCGTGGTAGAACAACGGCCCCAAAAGCTCCGTCCGCTCCCCAGGCTCGAGCGTCAGCCGGTAGTGCTCGTAGAGCGGGCCCGCGCTTTGCAGCGGGGCGCCGGCGGCCGGCAGCCCGAATATCAGGCAGGCGGCGAGCGCCAGTCCGGCGCGGGCGCCGGTTGCTTTCGGGACCATCATGGTTTGCGGCGCAGTCTAGTGTGGGGAGGGCGCACAGCGCGAGCGGAAAGCGCCGATCGGAGTTCGGAGATGGGGTCCGGGGCAACTCTCGCTCAAAGTGCGGAATGCGAACCCAGTCCGGAGCGCAGGCTTCAGCCCGCTTCACGTCTTGCGTCGCCTGTGGCCGATGGAGGATTGCGGCGGCCTCGCTCCGCCGGACCGTGAGGCGGCATGAATGCGGCGCTCCGCCGCAGCGCATGCGGGGCCGTGCGATTGAGGCGGTCACGCATTGGGGTGGCCAGGGTGGTCGGTTTGCGGATAGCATGGTGCCATGATGAAGAAGGCATTGGGGTGGATCCGAGTGTCCGGCCGGCCCGGGCACTGGGCGGCGGTGTGCCTGGCGGCGATGTTGCCGGTCCGCGGGCCATGCGCGCAGGCGGACGCAGAAGGGGGCGCGGCGGATGGGGCCGTGGTGCGGGCGGGTGCGGGGGGCTATCTGACGGCGCCGCCGAGGTTTTGCAGGGCGCTGCCAGAGACGATTTACCGGACAGCGGACGTGAAGGGTCCGACGCCCACGGGGCAGTGGTGGAGTTCGCTGGTGTGGCAGCGGTTTTCGCAGCCGCTCTTCGCGCATCCGCTGGCGATGCGCTGCATATCGAACGGGTTGGCCGTGTGGTATCCCGGCGCGACCCTCACGGCGAACAAGGCCGGCATCTTCGGTGCCGGCAGCCCGCGAGGCGGCGATTTCACCCTCGGTCATTCGGCAGTCAAGGCGTTTACACGGGCGGATTGCGGCGGGTTTTCGGATTGGTTTGTGACGGCGGTGTTCGCGGCGGAGAAGGGGGTGTTGCGGGCGAGTTTCGGGCACGGAAGCCCTTACGTGTTTTGCCGGCTGGCGGGGGGCAATCCGACGGTGACGTTCAGCGAGGTGCCGCGCGTCTGGTCGGGCGGGAGTGGCGACGCGGTGCTTGGGGTGACGGCGAACGGGCGTCACTACGGCCTGTTCGGAGCCTCGGGCTCGACATGGAGCGGGCTGGGCGGGACGCGTTTCGTGAACGACGCGAAGGGGAAGGACTACTTTGCCGCGGCGGTGCTGCCAGAGGGTCGTCCGGAGACGCTGGCGCGGTTTTGCAGGCACGCGCACAGCCACGTGACGGGCACGCGCCTGGAGTTTGCGGTCGAGGGGGGCGCGGTGACAACCACGTATCGGTTCGAACTGACACCGATGGAAGGCGATGCCGTCGGGACGTTTTTTGCGCTCTACCCGCACCAGTGGAAGCATGCGGCGCCTGGTCTCACGCCCATGGTTTACGGCTCGGTGCGCGGGACGATGAAGGTCGGCGAAGGCCTGGGGTTCACGACGAAGGTGCCCGTGCAGGGCGTGTTGCCCCTGCTGCCCTCCCAAGGCATTGCAGACCGGGAGCGTGTCGGGGGTTATTTGCGGGAGGAGGCGGAGAAGGCGGGTGGCGGCTTTGGCGACACGTATGGGGAAGGGAAACGGCTGGGCAAACTCGCCACGCTGAGCGGCGTGGCCGAAGCCGCGGGCCTGCCGGCGCTGCGCCAGGTGTTTCTTGGGGAGATCAGGCGGCGTCTGGAGGAATGGTTCACGGCGCGTCCGGCCAAGGAGCAGCCGGTGTTTTATTACGATGCGCGCTGGGGCGTGCTGGTCGGGAGCCGTCCGTCGTTTGGGACCGATCGTCCGCTCAACGACCATCATTTCCATTACGGCTATTTCATCCGCGCCGCCGCGGAGGTGGCGCGGGTCGATCCCGCTTGGGCCGCCCGGTGGGGACCCATGGCGCAGTTGCTGATTCGCGACATTGCCTCGCCGGACCGCGGCGACGCGATGTTTCCGCGTCTGCGCTGTTTTGACGGCTACGCGGGCCACTCGTGGGCTTCGGGCGACGCCGCTTTTGCCGACGGCAACAACCAGGAGTCGTCGTCGGAGGCCATGAATGCGTGGTATGGCATGATTCTCTGGGGGCAGTTCACGGGGGACGCGACCGTGCGCGACACGGGGGTGTTTCTTTTCAACACGGAGCGCACGGCCGTCGAGGAATACTGGTTCGACGTGTCCGGCACGAACTTTCCGGACGACTTCCCCAACGTGGCTCTCGGCATGGTGTGGGGCGGCAAAGGCGCGTTCGGCACGTGGTTTTCGGGCGACATCGACTGCATCCACGGCATCAACTGGCTGCCCTTCACGCCCGCGTCGCTCTACCTCGGCCGGCATCCCGACTACGTGCGCAAGAACCACGATCGCGTCGTGTCGGCACGCAAGGCCGGTCGCGACTACAATACGGGCTGGGGCGATCTGGTGTGCATGTTCAACGCCCTGCAGGATCCCGACAGCGCCGCGGCGTTTCTCGACGCGACGCCGCGGTGCCGGGTCGAGGGCGGGAACACGCGCGCCTTCATGCATCATTGGATTCACACGCTGAAAAACCTCGGCCTGAACGACGGCGGCGTGACGGCCGACCATCCCCTGGCGTGTGTGTTCAGCAGGGCCGGCCGCAGAACCTACGCCGCCTACAACGCCGCCGGAACGCCCCTGACCGTGACGTTCTCGGACGGCACCGTCCTCAACGCCAGCCCCCGCGCGCTCACCGTCCAGCCGTGAATTCACCCTGGCACAGGGCGCGGGCGCCGTGATACCGTGAGCGAAACGCATCATGACACCCCATCCCTCCTCCCCAGGTTCGGAGCCGCAGGCGGGTTTGACCCGCCGCCAGTTCCTCAGGCGCGCCGCGGCGGCCACGGTGGCGCCTCTCATTGTTCCGGCGTCCGTGCTGGGCCGCAACGGCGCGGTGGCGCCGAGCGACCGGATTGTGTTCGGTTGCATTGGCGTGGGCGCGCGGGCGCGGCACGTGATGCCGAGTTTCCTGGCGCAGCCGGACCTTGTGTTTGCCGCGGTGAGCGACTGCCGCGAAGACCGTTTGAAGTCGGCGAAGGCGATCATGGACGAGCACTACGGGAACCGGGATTGCCGGATGTATGCGGACTTCCGGGAGTTGCTGGCGCAGCCGGACATCGACGCGGTGTTCATCGCCACGGGGGACCGGTGGCACACGACGGCGTCGGTCTGGGCGGCGCGGGCGGGGAAGGACATTTACTGTGAGAAGCCGGTGTCGATGACTTTGAGCGAGGGGCGGGCGTTGGTTGACACATGCCGGCGTTACGGGACCATCTACCAGGCCGGCACGCAGCGGCGTTCCACCGGTTCCTACCGTTTCGCCGCCGAAATGGTCCGCCAGGGACGCCTCGGCCACGTGCACACCGTCGAAATGCAGGTTTGGACCGGCCCCACCGTTGCCCACGACAAGCCCACGCCCGTGCCCGCGGGTTGGGACTACGACCGTTGGCTCGGCCCCGTGCAATGGCGCCCGTTCGTCCCGGGGCGCGTCGAGGGCGGGAACTGGAATTATTTCTGGGACACCGGCGAGGGGCCGATCATCGGGATGGGCTGCCATTACACCGACCAAATGCAATGGGCGCTGGGCCGCGACCACACGGGGCCGGTTGAATTCGAGGGGCAGTGCACCTGGCCCGACCCGGCGAGGTTCATGAGCGAGACGCCTGTGACGGCCGAGGCCCGGTGCCGCTATGCCGACGGCGTTGTGGGGGTGATGTATTCCAGGCGATCGTTCGCGGAACGCTACATCCGGTTCATCGGCGATGAGGGCTGGATCCAAGTGGACGACGAAACCAACGCCGTGACCGCCGAGCCGAAATCCATCCTGGGATTCCGCACCGCCGCGGGTGTGGACTGGGCCAACGCCGGCGACCACGTCCGCAACCTGCTCGACAGCATTCGCAGCCGCCGGCCGACGATCTGCCACCCGGAGGCGGCCCACCGCGCCCAATCCATCTGCCAAGCCATCAACATCGGCCTGCGCCTCGGTCGAAAGCTGCGCTGGGATCCCGTGACGGAACGTTTCGACAGCGAAGACGCCAACCGGATGCGGCATCGTGAACCGCGCGTCCCGTGGTGCATTTGATCGTGGAGCGCCGCTTGCAGGAAGGAACACCATGAATCTTGCCCCGATCCCCACCGCCCCCCGGGTCTTTCCCCGGATCAACTCGGCGATATCCCCACAGGCGGCTGGCGCCTGCCCCGCCCGCGCATGGAATGCGGCATGTCTGCTCGTCGTCGGCTGTCTTGCGCTGGCGCGGCCGATCCACGCCGCCGACCTGTCGCCGCTCATGGCCGAAGCCGCCCGTTACGAGTCCGGGCGGAGCATCGAGCCACTGCAGAAGATCGAACAACTTGTGCGCGGCTCGGCAGGCCGGCCTGGGTCGCGGGCCGAGCTCGAAGCCGGGTTAATGACGCTGCTCGGCGCCGAGGCCACGTTCGAAGCCCGCCGCTTCGCGTGCCAGCAGCTCATGGTGGTTGGCACCGACGCCTCCCTGCCCGCGTTGGCCGGGCTGTTGAAGGCGGACGAGACCGTGGGGATGGCCTGCATGGCGCTGGGCGCCCGTCGCTCGCCCAAGGCGGCCGAACTCCTGCGCAACGCGCTCCCGGCGGCGCGGGGCCGCGCGCGGCTGCAGGTCATCACCGCGCTGGGGAACCAGGGCGATGCGCGATCCGGCGATCTGCTGGCCGGCCTGGCGCGCGACGCGGATGTTGCGGTTGCCGAAGCGGCCCTGGTGGCGCTTGGGAAACTGGAGGGCGGGCCTTCCGGCGAGGCCCTGGCGGCGTTGGGCACGCAAGCGCCGCCGGGGGCGGCCTGGGCATCGACCGAGGCGAGGCTGCGGCGTGCCGAGCAGCAGGCTGCTGCGGGCGATCCCAAGGGCGCGTGCGCCATTCATGAGGAACTGCTGCGCGCTGGACAGCCGATTCACGTTCGGCGCGGCGCGCTTGCCGCGTTGCTGCGGCTCGACGCGGACGGCGCCGAGGGGCGCATTCTGGACGTGCTCCGCCAGCCTGACGTCACACTCAAACCGGTGGCGATCGCCGCCATCGGCTCGCTCGAGGGACATCGCGACTCCGCCCGGTTCGCCGCCGCGCTTCCGTCGCTGACGCCCTTCGAGCAGGTGCTCATGATCGAGGCGCTCGCCAGCCGCCCCGATGCCGCCGCCGGCGCCGCCATTCGCGCCCGGGTGACGTCCGATCACGCCGCCGTCCGCCGGGCGGCCATCGCCGCCACGGGCAGGCGCGAGGGCGCCGGTGCCGTGACGCTGTTGTCGCGAGCGCTCGCGAACGCCACCTCGCCCGAAGAACGCCAGGCCGCCGAACTCGCCCTCGCCGGCCTGCGGGGCGAACAGACCACCGATCGCGCCATTGCCGCCGAACTCAAATCGTCCCCCCGCGCCGTGAAGCCCCGCCTCTGCTCCGTTCTCGCCCTGCGGGACGCGCACGCGGCCGTGTCCGCACTGTTGGCGGAAGCCGTCGGCCCGGACACCGCGACGGCACAGGCGGCCTTTCGCGCGCTGGGCATGGTGGCGGAAGACACCGACCTGCCGGCGTTGCTCGGCGCCCTGGCCACGATGAAGGCGGACGGCGCCCGAGCCGAGGCCGAGAGCGCGGTGGGGCGGGCGGTGGGGAACGTGGCGGACGTTTCGCGGCGGTCGGCCGCCGTTCGCGCGGAGCTGGCGAAGCGTTCCGACCTGGAATCGCGATGCTCCCTGCTGGGCGTGTTGCCCGGCGCCGCCGATGCCGCGTCGCTCGCCGTCGTGACTGCCGCCTGCCAGGACGCCGAGCCGCGTCTTCGCGGGGCGGCGGTTCGCGCGCTGGCGGCATGGCCTGACGCGGCTGCGTGGGACCCGCTGATGGCGGTGTATCGACAACCCGAGAACGACGCGCACCGCGCGCTGGCGCTGCGCGCCCTGGTGCGCCTGGCGAATGACCTGAACGCGAATCCCGACGCGATGCTGATCGAGCGCTACCGCCGTCTGCTGGCCGGGGCGCGCACCGGCGAGGACCGCAAGCTGATTCTTGGCGCATTGGCTGGCGCGGCGCATCCGGACGCGCTTGTTTTGGCGAAGTCGCTTCTCTCGGACGCTGGGGTTCGGGCCGAGGCCGAACTGGCGGTGAAGAAGATCACGGCGGCCATTCAGGCGCGGCGGTGAGGCGCGGGGGAACGGGGGCGCGGACGGGTCTTTGCCGGACGCTCAGGGCACCAGCAGAACCCGGTAGAATCGGTGCTGTCTGTCGCCCGCGGTGGCGTCGACAGCGAAGCCCGTCGTGCCGTCCGCGGTGATCGTGTCCGGCAGGTTGTTCCAGGCTGGGCTGGCGGCGTCCTCGAGGTATTGGACTCGGTAGGTGTGGCCGGGGACGGCATTCCAGAGGATGGTGACATGCGCGCTGTCGGGCGCCGTCACGGTGATGACTCGCAGGACGGAGCCGTCGTTTGTGGGGTCGGTGCCCGCGTGGAACTCGTCGGCATCGGTGTGGCCATCGTCGTCCCCATCGCCCAGGCCGTTGCGGATCAGCGTGCCGAAACAGGCCAGCTCCCAGTCGTCGTCCAGGCCGTCGGCATCGGTGTCGTCGCCGCCCAGAAACGCCGCGAACACATCGCGGCGGTCGTTGAGGTCGCCCGGAACGAGGTCGCTGGCGAAGCTTTCGAAGACCAGGGTGTGGCCGTCGGCGGAGAAGACGGGCTGTCGGGTGCGGTGGTTGGCGGGAGCGAGGCCGTCGGCGCGAGAGGAGGCCGTGAGGAGGAGGGTGTGGTTGAGGAGGCGGTCGTGGAGGTAGAGGTCGGTGGCGGTGGCGTGGAGCAGCCAGGGTTCGGAGGGGAAGATGGGGTTGGAAATGGTGTCCACGGTGATGCGCCGCTCGTAGAGAAACGCCACGAACCGGCCACTGCCGCTGATGACGGGGGCACGGACTTGCCAGGCGCGGTTATCGAATGGGTTGGTGATGGTGAGCCCGGAGGCGAGGAGGTTGGTGGCGGTGCGGTGGGGGGTGATGCTGACGAGGCGGGTGGTTTGAGCGACGAGGTCCCGCAGAAAGAGTTGCGCCACGCCCGTCTCGCCTCCGCCTGGCGCCAGGTCGGTGGCGGCGCTAAGGAAGGCAATCTGCAAGCCGTCCGGGGACAGCACCGGGGCATAAGCGGAGGCATTGCCGGGGCCGGTTCCGGCGCGATTGACGTTCACCAACTGGTTCGCGCCGGTGTGGGCGTCCCAGACATACACATTGGTGCCGTCGGGATAGGCCAGCCAGCGACCGTCCGCGCTGAGCTGGGGACGCGTGCACGGGCGGAACGGCGACGGCCGCACAGGGCCGGTGTGACTTGACAATTGCCGGCTGATGAGCGTTGTCGTGCCCGCCAGCAGGTCGCGGACGAAAATGTCGCTGGCGGCATTGGTGTCCCCGGGCACCAGGTTGCCGGCGGTGCTGGCGAATGCGACGAACTGGCCGTTGGACGAGATGCTGGGATGGTGGGCGGTGGCGTTGCCGCCGCCGAGGCCGTTGGTGTTGACACTGACCAATTGGGTTTGCCGGGTGTCGCCGTCGTAGACAAACACGTCCAAGTGGGGCTCCAAGTCGTCGTTCGTCACCAGGTTGGGCGCGTCGCTCACGAACACCAGGAACCGCCCATCGCCACTAAACTGCGGCGAGAGAGAGTTGCCGGCAGCGGACTGGCTGTGGGCCATCAGGGGCGAGGCGGACACGGCTTGGGGGCTGGAGAGCAGGGCGGCTTGCGAGCCGGGCGGGAACGCATTCAGCACCAGGATCGCGATCGGGATCGGGCCCGGACGTGACAGGGCTTTCATGGGGCACGCGGGTCAGCGGGGGAACAGGAAGCAGTGGGTGCCGTCGTGGGTTGGGTTGTCGCCCATCGCCCGGATCAGTTCGGCGCTGGAGGTCACCCGCACCTGGCCGTCATTGAGCAGCAGGTTGCCGGTAAGGCCGTGGATGGCGGGCAACCAGCCGGTGGCATGCAGCGGCTCATAAACCTGGGCTGCGATGGTAATGCCCGATGTGCAGCCACCCAAGCCGTTGGTGCGCAGGTTCCGGTCGCCGAGCAGGATGGACTGCGGGTGCTCGGGCACGGCGTGCAGGCCGAGGAAATAACTCACCGCGTTGTTGCGGTAGGCGGGATTCAAAAAACCGCCTTCGGGCGACACGGACCAGTGGAACGCCTCCTTGACGGACGGGTCGCTCGGGCAGGCGAGCAAGGACGGCCGCGCCAGCTCGTTGGAAATCCACAGGAAATGAAACCATTCGTTGTTTTGCAGCCCGTTCCAGGGCGGGACGGTGCCGCACTCGGCAGGGCGAATGCCTCCGTGGAAATCAATCCGTTTCCAGCAGGTTCCGCATGCAAAACTTCGCCAGCACTCCGTGCCGACGGCAGATTTCGAGGAACGGTCCGGTGACCCACCGTTCGGCAACCTCCGTCGGCAGCCGCCAGCTTCCGCCGCGCCACATGGGTTTTCCCGGCGCCGACACCGCGCGATAGACCGCCAGCAGATTCCGCATGGGCGCCGCCAAACCTCCGCGCCGGCCCAGCACGATTTTCAGCGGCGAATAAACCACGTGGCGGACACCGGTTTCCCGGGCGAATCCAACCAGGGCTTCCAAGTCCTGCGGGGTCTGCGCTTCCACCAAGCCAACATCGGCCAGCGTCCGGTTGGGCTGGGTCGGCAGGGGTGACTGCGGAAATAGCGGGTCAATCCGCAAGACCACCGGAATGCCCGCAGCCCGCAATGCTCGAATCCCTTCGACGCGCTCGGCGACCGACGGCGCGCCCGGCTCCCAAAACGCACGCGCGTCGTCCCGCCAGAACGCGAGGCTGACTTCGACCTGGGCCCCGGGTGCGCCCGAGGCGGTTCGGGCGGCAGCCGCCGGGTGCGCGGGGCCGACATTGCCCAGGGCGCCCAGGAGGCGGGCATAATCGGATCGGGCGGCGAGGCGGGGGTTTTTGGTTAGGACGGTGATGGTGGTGAACCGTCGGCGGTGCGCCTGCAATCCTTCCAGCGCGCAGCGGGTGTGAGCGAATCGCAGTTCCAGCGGCTGGAAGGGATCGGTGCTGTTGGACAGGTGAACCGGCGCCGGCGGCACGTCGAACCGGTCCAAGTCAGCCAAATCCCTGGCCAGCAACCGCGGGAAATCGCGTTTGCAGCCCGCGCTGGCGGGTTCGTAGGCTGCGGCATGCGAGAGGTTTTTCCGTCGGGACGGCTATCCTCGGCGCCAAGAACACACGACACCGCATGGCGGCGGTTGGGCGGGCTGTCCTGGTGCTGGCCTTTGGCGCCCTCCAGTCCGCCCCGGGCGCCGATCTGCTGAGTGAGCTTTTCAGCGCAGCGCCTCGATTGCCCGGGCCACCTTGTGCCGGTGGGCCTCGATAGGTTCACCGTCCTGGGCGAACTCGGTCATGCTGCGGGTGATGGCCTCCGGCACGCTCAACAAGCCGGCGTGGCGGTTGTAGTCTTCGTTGGAGATCGAGGCTTTTCGGTCCGCCAGCCGGGCGCGCAGGATGACGAGGTATTCGTAATCCTCGATGCCGTCGCGCAGGTGTTCCCAGCGGATGGAATCCACCGGTCCGTCCATCACGGGCGAGGGGCTGTCCGCGCGGGCGGCGGCCGGGGGGGGGTAGATGAATCGTCCATCGCCGTTGCCCCAGGGGCGGCGGGCGCCCGCGGGCGTGCTGTATCCCGAGGTCCAACTCATCGGATCGGCATAGGGGTTTTGGGGTTTGGCAGGGTCGGGATAGGCCGCGCCGCTGGTCCAATAGGTGGTTTCCCACACCAGGATGCCTTCGATGTTGCGCTGGAAGGTCTGCCAAAGCCAAAGGCGCATTTCCGGAGCCGCATGATCGATGAACAATCCGGCATACGGCGCCTTGGGGCCGGTGCAAACATACCACCAGAATCGTTCGCCGTGCTTCCGGCGTTCCTCGGCGCGTTCGTGGTTGTAGTTGTTGCTGATGCTGCACCAGATGTCCGGCCCTCCCAGCAGTTCCGGCTCGACCTGTTCGGTGAGCATCCGCGCGATGCCGGGGCAGGATCGCTTGAGCTTGGCGAACCCGCGCATCACGAAGGAATATTGGTCACGGCTCGGCTCATCGAACCAATAGACAAACGCCTCATCGAGCCAGCCTTTCCCGCGCAAATGGGTTTCGATCTGGCGGCAATAGGAGTCGAACAACACCGGGTATTCGGGCGTGTCTTCGCCGAACCCGAGCAGGCTGGGTTGCGCGATGGCGTGGAACGTGCCCCCGCCCAATCCCGGAATGCCCAGGCGATACGTGTTGAAATGGTGCCGGTCGATGGCCTGGGTCATGGCGCGGTCCCAAGCGGTGAAATCCAGGGTCGCTCCAAGCTGCTCCAACGGCACCACGGGCTGCGTGCGCGGTTTGACTTCGAAGTCGCCCCCCGGCGCCAGTTCCACGCCCGTTTCCGGGTCGGTGATGGAAATGTCGTCAAACCAAACCAGGCCGAGTTCCTCGCCGGCATCGGACCACACCGTCGCGCGCACGTTGAATCGCACATACGCGGCGCCTGCGGGAAAACTGGTGAGCAACTCTTCGATGTTCTGCCATTGGCCGCTGCCCTGGAGGGTCATGTCGTTGTTGCGGCCGGACATCCATTGGCGGTTGGCGTCAAAATGATTCAACGTCACGATGAACCGGTGCCCGGGAATCGCGGTCCGATACCAGCATTTCACCCGCAATCCCTTCGCCGGAATCCTGATCAGCGGCTCATAGGCCACCGTCACGTTCTCATCAGCCTTGTCGTCGTAAACCAACAGCGCGCCCTTGCCGCCGTGGACTTCATTGTTGACAATGCGCAATCCGGCCCAGTGGTCCCAGGGGGTCTTCGGCGGACGAATGTCCGGCCACCGGACCCGGATGGGATCCAGCGGAGCCGGGTCGTAGGGCGAGATGTGATGCGCCGCCAGGTTGGCCCAGTACTTCTCCAATACGGCCCGCTTCTGGGCCTCGGTTTTCAGGCCGTGGTAGCGAAACACATTCCCCGCCGAAAACCCAAATGCCGTCACACACGTCATTCGGTCCGGCAACGCGAAATCGTAAACCGTCACCTCAAACGGCACCGAGAGCCGAAGCCCTCGCGCGCGCAGCTCCAATGTTCCCCGGTAGGTTCCCGCAACCGCGTCCGAGGGTGCGAACACCCGCACCCAGAACGCATGGTTGACGCCGGGCTTCAACGCCAGCGTCCCGGTGATCGGCATCAGGGGATCCGGCCACAATCCCGTCGTGGACGCGCGGTCGGTGGCCTGCCGGAGGTCCAGGTATTGAGCCTGCAAGAACTCGAGATGGGCGGCCTCCAGGCGGGCGTTGCCCGGGCCTTGCAAGCCCGGGCATTCCAGCCGGAAATCGTTCAATGCCGTGCGGGGGCGCAGCACCAATTGCAGCGCTTCGCGTTCGTTGCGCGCCAACCGCAAGACCACCCGGTCCTCTTGCCGGGCCGGGGCGCTTTGGTCCGGGCGGATCTTGCTCGCCGTGGACAAAGCCCACCACAATTCCAGATCCGGATGCGCCACGGGAAGTCGCGAGCCGGACGCGGGCGTCGCGGATTGCGCCGGAAGCAGAAGACCCCCGAGAGCGGCGAGGAGGCACGACAGGCCTTGAATCGTTTTCATGCCTTAATGTGGGATTCCGGCCGAAGTGTGGCGAGTCAAATTGTGGCTGTACTGGTGAACCGCGGATGAACGGGTGGGAATGCGAAGCAGGTCTCGGCCGCAACCGATCGGAGTGCCGGATTCGGGTCCGCACACCCGTGGATTGGCGGTTCCCAACCTGAACAGTCAGGTCAAGTTATGGATTCAAATCGAAGCTCCACAGCGTGGCCCGCTTCAATCCGAACTCGAACCGGACTGTTTTTCCGGCCAGGGCGGTGTTGGTGCCTTTCCAGGCGACGGGGTGGTTGACCCGGTCGCCCCGCACAGCGGGACGGCAGTCGTCCCAGTCAAACCCGGGGTAGGGTTGGCGGGCGTCATCGAGGATGCGGACGCGCAAGGCGCCGTGTTCGGGATCGACGCGGGCATTGACGGTCATTTGGAGTGCGAGCAGCGTGCCCGGGCGGGTGAGAAGGCGTTCTTCCTGGTCTCCGGCGACGAAGCCCGCGTAGCGGTCACGGGGCATGTGGGCGAAGCCGATTTGGCGGTCGGTGAAGCGTTTGGCTTTGTGGCCCCAGCGATAGCCCCCGTAATAGATGTAGGTGAAATCGCCCACGATCAGCTGGTCGTCCGCCCACGCCATGGCCCGGTCCCACGCGCCCGGCGCGTGGCTTCGCTCGAGAAACGGTTCCGTGTCGCGCCGCCAATGCTCGCCGTCGTGACTCCATGCGAGGACGGTGTAGCCGATGCCCGCGAAGGGCCGGTCCGGGTCGTGCAACTCCCCGGCGGTCTTGTGCGGCTCGGCGTTCACGTCGTCGCGCAGCACTTTCACCATGGAAACCAGCAATCGTCCGCGGGGCAGCATGGCGCTCATGCCGTAGAACTGGGTTTCGCCCTTTTCGATGGGCGCATGCGGATCGGGGGTGATGGTCGGCCAGGGCGGCCGCCAATGGATCAGGTCGCCGCTGACGCTGGCGTGCGGGATCCGCAGTCCTTTCCACGTCCCTTGCGACGCCACCGCGGAGAGAAACGCGAGGTATCGCTTGCGGATGGGATCCCAATCGATGCCGGTGATGTCGTGGTTTGCGGCCACGACGCGTCCCGGCGCCAGCGGTGTCCATGCGAGGCCGTCGGGCGAGGCGGCGACGTGCAAGCCGCCGTCTTTCCACCAGGCGAGCTTGAATCGGCGGGGCGCATCGGGAAAGGCGGGCCCCTCGTCCAGCACGCTCGCCCCGAATTGAATGGGTGGCGTGTCGAGCCGGCGGTGCGGACGCAGCCAATGGATGCCGTCGTCGGATTCGAGGTGGGCCAGGGCCGAAGCGGCATGCGCGCCGGGGGCGGCCGGGGTGTTGTACCACATTCGGAACCGGCGCGTTTGGGGATCGCGGAGCACGGTGACATACGGCTGAAAGCAGCCGTCTTCGAAGCCGGTGACCACGGGGTCGGGCAGGCGGGAGGGGCGATTCACGCGGCGTTGCAGGCGGGCATGTTGAACCGTCAGGGAATCGTCAAGCATGAGATAGGGCCCGGCGTGCCAGGCCGTGTCCGGTGCGGGGGCAGCCGGGACGGCGAGTGCCGGGGCGGTCGAAATGCCGGCCATGAACGCAACCCGCCACATGGTCTTCGCCAGCGTCATATGGATTTTGCGCGCTTGTGTGTACGCTGGCGAGCGTTTCCCGGCAACCAGATTTCCGGATTGGGTCGCGGGTCGGACCTGAGTCAGCTCTTCGTCGGCAGCCATTTACGAATTACGTTAACGTTAAAGATGCGTGCTACGGCCTGTTTTTGGCCCCGAAAATGACCCGTCCTTTAGACCCTTCTTGGAAAAACTGTGACAATTCATCTCTCACAAATTCGGACTCTATGCAGCCAATAATTGGATAAGTGCGACGACGGACTTTTCTACTTTGACATAGGCGCGCTCGAACTTTGAATCCGGTGAATTTGGCTGGTTGGGACGATGGCGAGGAAGGCCAAACGCCAACGGTCCATAGATACGGCGGCGCCATTGAACCAGCAGGAGCGCTTGCTTGAGTCCGTTGGAATGAAAACGGTAGTAGTACGTGTGAGGAATCCGTTCCATGAGGCCATGGACGCGGAGTTTCCTCAGATCATAGCGGAGCTGAAGCAGCGTATAGTCCGAGGGCTTGAGGGAGAACTGATCCAGGATGGTGCAACAGGAGGGGGCCAGCCCACCGTACAATAATTGAAATCTTGCGGTGGCCGACCGGGAACAGGACATTCGAACTGCCGAGCACGCTCGCGTCGGCGACCGCAAAATTTCAAATATCTTTGGCTAGGATTTTGCGGGCGTCGTGGTGTTTGCAGGCGGGGCCGTGAACGTCAACGGCCCGGCGCCTGCAGCCAAATCGCGAAGCCGCCGTGCTGGAGCATGGGCAGGTCGAGGCGGTCGGCGCGCGTCACGGTTTTGGTTTCCGCCACAAGATTGGTTTTCGCGGGTCCGTCCCGGTAGATGTGCGCGTGGTAGGAAGCGTCTTTGGGCAGGAAGCGCAACGGCACCCGGGCTGTTCCGGGCTGGTCGGTCATGCCTCCGACGAACCAATCCTGTCCCTTCCTCCGGGCAAACACCGCGAGGCTGCCCGGATACCCCTCCAGAAACCGCGTCTCGTCCCAGGCGGAGGGAACTCGCTTCAGGAACTCGACGCCGGCAAACTGCAGCAGCCGGTCGTGGCGTTCGGCATAGATCTGGATGCCGGCTTCGTAGACGACGGTTTGCGCCAGTTGATAGGCATGCGATCCCAGGGAACGATCGAACTTGATGACGGTGAAACTGACGGGTCCCATGATGTTGCGCACATACGGAATGGTCAGCTCGTTGTCGATTCTCGGATTGCGCTTTTCCATGCCGGCGACGCCCTCGGCGGTCATGACGTGCGGATAGCGGCGGCGTTCGCCTGACGGCAGGGTGCATCCGTGAAACTCAAGCACGAGGCGGTGGTTTGCGGCGACTTCGATCAGGGTGTCGCGCAACTGCAGGCTGGCCTGGGTGTCCTCGAAATCCTGCGTGCGTTTGTTGCCCGTGAACGGGTGGTGATCGAAAAAGTCCAGCTTGGCGCCGGACAACCCCATCGCCGCGTAACGGGACAGAATCTCCTCGGCCTTCTCGCGCGTATTGAGGTCCGGCGTGTAACCCCACCCTATCATCCGAATCCCCTTCTCGCGCGCGTATTGTGTGGCGGCCGGCACGTCGAACCGCCGCGCAAACCCGGCGTCGACCAAGTGATATTCCCAGCCCATGGCCGCGGCAAAATCGATCCAGACCCGAGGCTTGTCGCGGTCTCCGGCCAGGAAATCCCAACTGGCCCGGCCGGGTTTGATCCACGCGGCATCGCGCAGTGCCGGTTCCGTGGGCGGGTTGAGATTTTCGAGGAGGGTGGACTCGACAAGTGCGGCAGGCGTGTTGGGCGAGAGGATGGCCAATCGCCAGGGCGAGCGGAACGGCAGCGACGTTTGCACGGGGCCTTCCTGGTCGAGGGGGAAACGCACGTGGGCCAGGCGGTCACGCCGTTCCAGGTGGGGAACGACGTAGGTGCCGTAGGACGCCGCCTGGGCCAGGAACACGAAGTGTCGTGCCGACTTGAGTTCCGCCAGCACGGGGATGGACATGCGTGTGCCGTCCATGCGCCCAAGCATGCTTTCGTACCCGTAGGGGTTTGGGTGGTTCTGGCCCCAGAACGCAATCTCGCCCCCGGCCGGCAACTGAAAACCGCTCGCTTCCCCGGAAATGCTCACCGGCCCGGTGCCGTCCAGCGCGTAGCGGAACGCAATCCCGTCGTCATAGGCGCGAAACTCAATCCGCACGACGCGTTGATCCCGGCGCAGGGCGAGGATCATTTCATTGGCATGGTTCACGTAGGTGGACCGTTTCCCAACGGGCAGGCCATAAGTCTCCCGGATTTCCTCGACAGCCCGGCTGACGAATCTCAGGCCCCTGGTGAAATCGCCCACGCTCGTGGTGATGCCCATCGGACTGGGCTCCAGAACCGTCGCGCCCCGGCTGCGGACGTGGTAGAACACCGCTCCCGTGTTGTCGTCCATGACGACAGCCGCCTGGATGGCGCCGCTGGGTGAGACAACGCCCCATTCGGCGGCTTTGAGGAGCTGCAGCCAGGAGCCTGCCGCCATCAGGCCGGCCAACCCAACAGTTCTTGTCCAGCGAATCCAACCACGCATTCTGATCCTTCGATGATGTTGCATAAGCCATGCTCTCACGGTGCCAGCCAACGGGCAGTGCCGGGCTGGCCAATCCCCAGCGCCTCTGCCACAGCCCACACGTTAACCTCGGCACTCGCCTGCGCCAGCCTCGCCCCTGCCCACCAGGCCGGACCCGTTCGGCGCCCGCCCATGCGCACCCCGCCGACATTACCCTCTCGCGCCGCCTGCGCGACCCTAAAACGCAAAACACCACCGGCGCTGCGAGACCCCCCATGCGTGGCTGCGGAACCGCGTCCCCCAAAAAAGCGGCGCCGGGGCCGGGGTTGTCATGGGAGCGGCTTGGGGGTAAAGTCATCCGATGACATCAGCACGCTGGGCGGCCATGGCCAGGACGAATCGCCGGCATTTCTTGCGGAGGGGTTTCACCGCCTCCCTCGCGATCCTGGCTGGCCCGCGTTGGCGAGGCGCCGCCTGCGGAGGCGAAACGGCCTCTCCAGTGGACATCCGATCGCTGCTGCAGGCCAACGATCCCGACGTTCTGCGCCTGACCCAGGATATCTTTCGGGAGTGCGTCCTGGGCAAGCTGCGGCCGCCGGAAGGCATCTTGAAGCGGCGGTGGATCACCGCCGGCGGGGGTTTTTATGGGCAGTGGATTTGGGACACGATGTTTGTGGTGGACTTGCTGAGTTTGCTGCCGGGCACGCAGCAACCCATCCGCGAGGTGTTTCAGAACTATTGGGATTTTCAGGAGCGCTGGAACGAGCGGATGCCCGCATATGCGCATGACATGGTGGCATGCATGATTCAACCAAACCACAAGGATTGGCTGAAGTATCCGGCGTATTCCCAGATCCCCATTCTCGCCTGGGGCATGGAACGGGTCTATGAACGCAACGGCGACCAGGAACTGCTCCGGCAGGGACTCGAGCCCCTGGAGCGGTTCCATGAATGGTACTGGCGGGAACGGGATCTGACCCGCCAGGGGCTGATCACCGTGGGATCGTACAGCGGCGACATCCAGCATGGCCGCTACGAGACATTCGATTTCGAGTGCAATCTGGACACCCTCAAGCTGACCGTGCACCCCGCCCGCAAAGGCCCGAACGAAGGGCCGTGGTATGGCGACATTTGCGCCTCGGGCAACACGGCCTATCTGATCATGGCCGAACGCAGCCTTCAGCGGCTGGCGGAACATGCCGGCAACCACCCCATGGCCGCCCGCCGCCGATCCCGCGTCGAAAAGGCCGTCGCCGCCATGCGCCGGCACATGTGGGACGAAGAAGCGGGAACATTCCTCTCGGTCCACCGCGACACCCTGGAGAAAATTCCAGTGGCGACCATCGGCAGTTGGATGGCCCTGATGGCCGCCGTCCCCACCGACGCCATGGCGCGCCGGATGGCCCAGGCGCTCCAGACGGACCATTGGACCACGCCGCTGCCAGTCCCCACCGTCGACCGCAACGATCGCCGATGGAAGTCGGGCGCCTACTGGCGCGGCGATGTCTGGCCCGCTCCAAACTACCAGATCGCCACCGGCCTGGCCCGCTACGGCCACCGCGACCTCGCCGCATACATCGCGGACAAAACCGTCGCCAACGCGATCAAGAACGGCGTGAGCGAACACTACGATTCGGTCAGCGGCAAACCCCTCGGAGTGACCTTCCTCGGAATGTCCTGCACCATCGCCACGCTCATGCTCGACGGACTGTGCCGCCAATACTCGCTCAAAGCCACGCCGCCCCGCGCCAAATGACTGCGCGGATAACACTTCCGGACCACAACCCATGGACACAACAAGGTTCATCCGCTGGTTGTTTGCCAACCGGCAACCGGCCAGTCGCGGGGACAGAAGCCACGTCGCACACCGCTTGGTTCGGCTTTTTCAAGAAGCGCACCCTCGCAGCGCTCGGTCAGGCCGATCCTCCGGCCCGGTCAAGGAGAGGGTGGGCGCGCGGTGTGCATGGCGGCGGACTCAGGGCTGGAAGGCGCCGGCGCCGCGGGGGCAGGTTTTTCAAGCGTTGTGTCGGGGGCTTCTTGCCGCCGGTTTTGGCATGGTCAGCCTGTGTGCTGGCGCGGCCGTGCCGACAGGCGCTGGCCATGTCGATGGCGAGTTGCTGGTGAAATTCAGGGGCGGCCCGCGCGGGGCGGCGGCAGCGCGGGCGCAACGCGTTTTTCGGCACCGGGTGAAGCGGGATTGGGGTGCGATGGGCTGGCAACACATCCAGTTGCCGCGGGGCTGGAGCGTGGCGGAAGCTCTGGAACGGTATCGGCGGCACCCGGACGTGCTGGAGGCGGAACCGAATCTTCTGCTGGGAGTGCACGCGATGTCCACCGTGACGGTGTCGAATGTGATCCCGAATGATCCGCTGTATGCGACGAATGGTCAGCAATGGGTGCTGGAGAGAATCGGGGCGCCGGCCGCGTGGGGGGTCACGACGGGCAGCAGCAATGTGGTGGTGGCGGTGATTGACAGCGGGATCGACCACGGTCACGAGGATCTGGCGGCGAACCTGTGGCGCAACGAGGGCGAGATTCCCGGCAATGGCAGGGACGATGACGCGAACGGGTATGTGGACGACGTGCATGGGATCGACGTGGTCAGCCATGACGGCGATCCCATGGAGGGATACTATGGCGTGTTCACCCATGGTTCGATCTGCGCCGGCATCCTCGGCGCGGTCGGTGACAACGGCCTGGGCGTCACCGGTGTCAATTGGACGGTTCAACTGATGGCGATCCGGCTGCTGGCGAACGCGTCGAGCAACTTTGTCGACACGGCCGGATTTGTGGAGGCCTGCTGCTACGTGCTGGACATGAAAGCCCGGGGCGTCAACGTCCGCGTCACCAGCAACAGCTACGGATTCACCCGCGAACCCCCCAAGGTGGTCCGGTGCGCCCTGGAGTGTCTTGGCGACGCGGGCATCCTCAACGTGTTTGCGGCAGGGACAAAAATCGCGGACGGCGCGAGATTCGGGGTGGACCTTGACACGGACCCGGTGGCATTTCCGCAGTATTGGCATTTGCCGGGCACCGTCAACGTGGCGGCTGTTGATGCGGACGACGATTTGACTTCGGACTCGAACTGGGGAGCCGCCACGGTGGATCTTGCCGCGCCGGTGGGCAATGTGGTGATGATTCAGGGCCGCAATCCGCTGTATCCCTACTACCTCACATCGGGGGGGGTCTCGGTGGGAGGCACCTCGCTGGCTTGCCCTTATGTGGCGGGGGCGGCGGCGTTGGTGGCGGCGGCGCATCCGCTTGCCAATGCCGGCCAGATCCGGACTGCGCTGCTGCTCACGGTGGAGCCGGTGGCCGGTTTGTCCCGCAAGATCGCCTCGGGGGGGCGGCTCCACGTCGCGCGGGCCATCGAGCATCCGGGTCTTTTGGCCGACGCCGGACCATGCATCGCCGTCCAGCCGCGCAGCCAGGTCCTCGGGCTGGGAGACACGGCCGTCTTCGCTGCGACGGCGACGGGTCCGTCTTCATCCCCGTTGACGTTCCAGTGGCAACGCGACGGAGGGGACCTCGGGAGTGCCACCAACGCCACGCTGGTGTTGTCGGCCGTGGGGGCCCACGACGCCGGCGAATACCGGCTGGTGGTGAGCAACGCCTTCGGCACGGCGATCAGCGACGCGGCCACGTTGACGGTGGCGGTCGGTCCGATGATCCTCGAGCAACCGCAAGGCGTTCGGGTTGCGGAAGGTGGCGAGGCCAGATTGGCTGTGGGGGCTGTGGGGGCTGCCCCGTTAAGGTATCAATGGCAGCACCAGGGCGCGAACATTGCCGATGCCACCCAAGCCCTCCTGGTGCTGTCCCCTCTGCGTCCGGACGATGCGGGCGGCTACCGGGTCATCATTGCGAACGACCGCGCCAGCGTGACGAGCACCGTGGCCGAGGTGACCGTGGTGGGGTTGCCTTGGATTGTCGCGCAACCCCAGAGTCTGACTGTGACCCAAGGCGCCAGCCCGACGTTAAGTGTGACCGTGGCCAACACCGCCATGCTCCCGATCGAGGCCTACTGGTTTTTGGATGGCAATTACCTCGGCGGCACCGTTCATGACACATTCACGGTCACCACCAATGTTCCCCATCTTCAGACCAATCTCGCCGGCGCCTGGCAGGTGATGCTGGCCAATGAGGCCAATGCTGCCGGCAGCCCGCTGATCCAAAGCGAGCCGGCCCATCTCACGGTCGTGGTGCCGCCTGCGGACCAGGTTGTCGCGGCCGGCACGAATGTGGCGTTCGGAGTGGAGGCTTACGGCACAGCGCCCATCACGTACCAGTGGCTGTTCCAGGGCACCAACCTCCCTGGCGCGACAAACGCCGTGTTGACCCTCACCAACGCGCAACCGTCGGACGGCGGCGTCTATGGAGTGATCGTGAGAAACGCCGCCGGAGAGCCGGCCGGCTTCTTCGCGCGCCTGGACGTGGCAGTGTGGTGCGGCAAATTCCTGGTGCGGCGGGTGGAGTGCATGGATTCGCCCCTCGGATGGTGTGTCAGGATTTGCTGGCCGGACCGTGGGGATTTCGTTCCACGATGGTCCGGTTATGACAGCAATGGGGTGCCGGCCAATGGCATGACCGGGGTTTGGGATCTCTGGCCGGGGCCGATTGAGCAGGTTGACGGCTGCAAATGCCTCCACGTTCCTGTCCTGCCCGAGACCATGGCGTTCTTCGGGATTCGGTGAGGGGGCCAGTCTTGCATCTCGGCGCCGAGATCCAAGACGGGAGAATACCGAACAGAACCGCAGAAACCCAAGAATTCTGTCCTACACCCCAAATGCCGCGCGCCCGGTTTTTTGTCTTTCGCAGTGTTGTGCTTGCGGGCAGCCTTGAGTGCCACGCCATGAACGCTGCATCTGTCATGTTTCGAAAACAGGTCTGCGGCCGCGCCGTGATACTTGCCTTGGGGCTGGTGTTGAAGGCGGTGGGTTGGCCGGCGTCTGCCGCGGAGGATCGGATTGTGTTGGTGCTGGACCAAGAACCCACGGACGGTCTGGTCATGGCCCGTGTGGATCTGACCGCCGCGGCGCGCTGGTGCGGCGCCGAAGTCGATCCCGGCCGGCTGCGGGCATTCACCGTCCCAAGCGGCCAGCCGTTGCCGGCCCAGTTTGTTCCGGACGAAGGGAGCGTGACCGCCGGAACGATCGTCCTGCGAACCGATCCGGCCCAGCGGCTGGCCCGGGTGCGTCTGGACTTCCTGGCAGCGGCGAGGCAGGAAGCGCCTGCGTCGACGACGGTGCGCGCCGGCGGGTATACGGTGACCCACGATCCGCGGCGCTTGGGCGGTTTGCCGGCGGAGATCGTGTTTGGCCGGGACGGTGTCCCGTTCGGCACGTTCTCGTGGAACGATCGCTTGTATCACCGCCAGGCCGGCCAATACTGGCTCCGCCATGATCGCCAGCCCCGGGTCCAGTGCGTGTCCGCCGGGCCGCTTTGCACGGTCGTGCGTGTACGGGCACGGTATGCCCAGCCCGATGGCCGGCAGCCCGAGTCGCAGCCGGAGGCGGTGTATGACTGGTTTTACGTTGCGGACCGGCCGCTGGTCTTCGTGCGGGGCACAGTGCGTCAGCAGCGGCGCCAGACCTGGCACGAGGCGCACTTCCTCGAACTGAGCTTTCCGACAAATGGTTTTTCGCGCTGGGCAGGCGGCGCGCCGCCGGAGGCGGGCGCGTTCTGCGGCAACGACCAGTCCCGTCGCTTCAGCCGATGGGGCGCCGTCCTAGAAGGTCGAAACGGCATCGGCATCTTCGACGCGGGGACGGTGATCCTCTATGACGGCGTGGGGTTCGGGCGTTACCTTTTGGCGCACGGGGACGCGGCGTGGCAGGAGTGGTCCACGACGCAGTTCGAGCGTGAGGCCTGGCTGTGGGTGGGGAGCGCCGATCAACCTGCGGAGGCGCTCGCCCGCCTGGGAACCGCCGCGCCGATCCGCGCCCAGGCGACGGTCAGCACGGAAAGGCTCGAGCAGCGTCTGGAAACCTTGCAGGCGCAACAGGCCAACGCCGAACCCCCGGCGCGCCGGGAAGCGGGCTGGGAGCTGGCCCTGACGCGGCTGTTGCAGAAGCAAGGCCGCCTCCGCGAAGCGCTCGAGTCCGTCCCGGTCCGGCTCCCGTCCGGGTGGGTGGTGTTGTCCGCGGGCGAGATGCGGCTGATTGTCGAGCGCGGCTCTGACGGCCTGGCGCTGCGGGATCTTGTGGATGCCGGCACGGGGGTCTCGCTGCTGGCGGGGGGGCGGGGGATGATCTTCGAAGCGACGCTGCGACACGCACAGAGCGGGGAGACGCGCCAGGTGGATTCCGGGGGCGGCTGGGGCGAGGTGACGATCGGGGAGGAAGCCGGGGGGGGCGCGTGGGGGATGCGTTGGGTCAAGCCGCAGGCTGAAACGCTGGGCGGCTTGGTGGTGACCGCGCGGGTGCGCGCCGACGCCGCCCGCCATCGGCTGGCCTGGCGCCTTGCCGCCGAGGGTCAGGCCAGCCCGTGGTCGCTGTGGCGGGTGCGGTTCCCGCAACTGACCCTTGCGGCGGAGGGTTCCGGGGCGGAGCTGTTATTGCCGCAGGCTGCCGGCGTGGTCAAGCCGGTGGGCCGGGAGCACCTGGGCCGCTTTCACGGGCAATATCCGAGCGGCTGGATGGCGATGCAGGTGGCGGCGTTGTATGATCGGCCGGCCGGCACCGGGTTGTATTTCGGGCTGCACGACCCGGTGGGATCGACCAAGGATTTCGTCGCCGAAACCGACGGTCGGCGCGGTGCGATCCGGCTGGTCTGGGACATTCCCGTGCCCGACATGAGCCGGGCCGGCAACCGGTTTGAGTTGTCGGGCGAGGCGGTCTGGCAGCGGATGCGCGGCGACTGGTTTGATGCGGCGCTGATCTATCGCGACTGGGTGCGCCGCGAGGCGGCGTGGTTCCCGAAGCCGGCGGCGGGAGGCCGTTCCGACACCCCGCTGTGGATGCGCGAGGTGAGCGCCTGGGCGCAGACAGGCGGCGCGCCGGAGGCGTGCGTGCCGCGGGTGCTGGAGTTTGCCAAGGCCCTCGGCGTGCCGGTCGGGTTTCACTGGTATGACTGGCACCGGATTCCCTTCGACAACGATTACCCGCATTATTTCCCGACCAAGAACGGCTTTGCGGAGGGTGTGAAGACGCTCCAGGCGGGCGGCGTTCACGTGATGCCCTACATCAACGGGCGGCTCTGGGACACGCGCGACCAGGGCACGAACGACGCCGGGTTCACGCGCCTGGCCCGGCCGGCGGCCACGAAGGACATCGGGGGCGAGCCGTGCGTGGAGACCTACGGCAGCAAGGAGGCGGATGGCCAGCCGGTGCGCCTGGCGGTGATGTGTCCGGCGACGCGGCTTTGGCGCGAGCGGCAGCATGATCTTGTGATGCGCCTGTTCACCGAGTGCGGCGTGCATGGCGTCTATATGGACCAGATCGCCGCCGCCAGCCCCCGGCTCTGCTTCGACGCCGCCCACGGGCATCCGCTGGGAGGCGGCTCCTGGTGGAACGAGGAG
This sequence comes from Verrucomicrobiota bacterium, assembly GCA_016935555.1. GTDB lineage: Bacteria > Verrucomicrobiota > Verrucomicrobiia > Limisphaerales > JAFGQR01 > JAFGQR01. The sequence goes on along the minus strand of JAFGQR010000100.1, from coordinate 2,470 downwards.
GGCTACTGGCCCATGCTCGACCGGATCCGCGCCGGCAAACCGGCCGACCGGATGCTGACGACGGAGTGCAACGCCGAGCCGTTTGTGCGCTGGTTCGACGGCTACCTCACCTGGCACTGGCAATACGATGGCCAGGTGCCCCTCTTCCCCGCCGTCTATGGCGGCGCCATCCAGATGTTCGGACGCGCCTACCGGGCTGGGCCCACGAAGGATCTCGCGCTGCGCATGAAAGCCGCCCAGCAGCTCGTCTGGGGCGAACAACTGGGCTGGCTCGACCCGGGAGTGGTCCGCGAACCGGAGAACTTCGCATTCTTCCGCGACGCCGTCCGGTTGCGCTGGGAGCTGCGCCGCTATTTCCACGCCGGCCACATGACCCGCCCGCCCCGTCTCGACGGCGCCATCCCGTCCGTGACCGCCGACTGGCAGTGGAGCGGCGTCTGGCCGGTGACGACGCCGGCGCTGATGGCGGGGGCGTGGCATCTGCCGGCGGAGAACCGGCTGGTGCTGCTCTTCGCCAACGTTGGCGACCAACCGGTCACGGCGACGGTGACCTGCGATCTGCGGGAGGCGGGTGTGGCGGGCGACGACTTGCAGCGCCGCCAGTGGACGCCGCAAGGCGCATCCGGCCAGGGGAGGGTGAGCGGCGTGATCCGCGAAGCCGTGGCGTTTCCGGCGCGGCGGGTGTGGGCCTGGGAGATCGGAGCGTGGAACACCCCGTGAACCGCCCGAACCTTCCATCCTCCGGACTCCGGCAAAACGTCCCCTGCATTTCTCACACGGCGCACTGAGAAATGCGGGCTAAGGCCGCGCCGAGGCCGCGCTCGTGCCGGAGGATCCGCCGGAGCGTCTGCGCCATGTCCGGCCTGTCGCGTCCCAGCGGTGTCAGCCGCCAAGGCGGGCGGTCGCGGCGGTTTTCGGACGGAGGGAGCCCCGCGGCTCGAATGGGCATGCCGCAAGGCGCCGCATGCGCGGTGGCTGGCCCGTCGGCACCCCAATCCGACCCTCCGCCGCTTACATCGAGTATTGGGGGATCTTCATCGTCTCGCCGTCCTTCATGGCGGACAGATGGGCGTAGTAGCCGGGCACGGTCATGTTCAGCGCATCGATGACATCCACGGCCGGCTTCCGGCCGCGGAGGATGGCGTCGATGAAATCGTCGCCCAGGTAGCCGTGCGAGCCCCCGTGGCCGCCGGCGGCCACGCCCGGGGGCAGCGCGTATTTTTTCGTCTTGACGCCCTTGGCGAGGGCGTGCTGGAGGCGTTGTTTTCCGGCGGCATCGCCCACAAACCCGCCGCCTCGTCCGTTGTGCCAGTCGTAGCCGGCATACTCGCCCCGGATCCGGCCCGCCTCGAGGTATTCGCCCTGGGAACCGCAGATGATGATGCGGCAGAGGCCGCCTTCGCGGGTGCGGAACAAGCCGACTTCGGAGTTAAAGGCGTTGCCGATGGCATTGGGGCGGCGTTTGGACTGGTCGAAGAGGGCGGTGCCCTGGCAGTTGACCTCGGTGAGGCTGCCGTGGGTGACGCCCACGTAGTAAGCGGTGGCGTGGGTGGGATACCACATGGGGCAACCCTTTTTGCGCCAGTCCTTGTAGGAATCGAGCGAAGGCGTCCCCAGCGAATGCGGGTGACAGTATTCGCCTTCGGAGTAGACGAGGTGGCCGAAGACGTCGGCGGCATGGAGTTTTTCCATGGCATACAAGTCGTCGTGAAAGACCGACGTTTCGAACATGGCATACACCAGCCCGCGGTTCTTCCGGACACAGGCCAGCAGTCTCTCCGCGTCCTCGATGTCCCCGCGGAAGGCGGGGACGGCGGTGGCGACGTGTTTGCCGTGGTTGAGGACTTCGATGCAATGCCGGGCATGGGACGGCGCGTCGGTGGCCACGAAGATGGCTTCGATATGGTCGTCCTTGACCATTTCCTCAAGCGACGGGTAGGTCTTCGGGCAGTTGACGCGTTTGGCCAGGGCCGCGCAGCGGTCGGGAAGCAGATCGCTCACCGCGACCACCTCGACGTTGGGATGGTTTTGGAATTCGAACGCGGCGGAGAATTTGCACAACCCGTAGCCGACGAGGCCGACCCGAACTTTGCGGTCGCTGAACGGCTCCCAGGTCTTGGTGCGGTCGACCTCGGTCCGGGTCTGATCGAACCCGGGGATGGTCTCTGCGCCGCGGGCGCGGCGGATGAGGGCTGGGGTGGCGGCCACGGCGGTGGCGGTGGCTCCGAGAAACGAGCGGCGGGTGAATTGAGTTGGCATAGTATTAGGAGGCCGAGTGTAGGCGGAGTCGCTCTGATGGCAACTGCGTTCCGGCGATGTCTTCCGGCGATGCAGGGCAGTTGACAAAGTTGGCGGGTCTGAATATCGACGCCCTATTGCCGGTGCGGCTCATCTTGCTCTTGCTCTTACTCTTACTCCTGCTCTTCGTCGACGCGGTTGTGGCGAGCAAGAGTAAGAGCAGGAGTAAGAG
>JAFGQR010000099.1 GCA_016935555.1 Verrucomicrobiota bacterium | reverse complement strand
TCCAACTATCGGTTGCACGAAGGCAGCTCGGAATAGGAAGCGCGATTAGGATTAGGATTACGATTAGGATTAGGATTAGGATTACGAGGCTGATCCGGAAAAAGCTGAGATGCGCCCGCCGCCCCAGGGCGCGTTTTTCCTCGTTGACGCCCCGGTGTTGGCGGGTAAGATCACGCGCTCAATTTTTTTTAAAACACTGAAACCGAAGGAAAAAGAAAACTATGGCAATCAAAGTCGCAATCAACGGGTTTGGCCGGATCGGCCGGCTGGTGTATCGGGCAATGATCGAACAGGGGCTGGTCGGCAAGGAGGTTGAGGTGGTCGCGGTGGGCGACATCGTGCCTGCGGACAACCTGGCGTATCTGCTGAAATACGATTCCACCCAGGGCCGGTTCCATGGCGCGGTGAGTTCGAAGAAGTCGACGCCGGACAAGGCGGAACCCGACGTGTTGGTGGTCAACGGCACGGAAATGCAGGTGGTCAGCGCCAGAGACCCCTCCCAGCTCCCCTGGAAAGCCATGGGTGTCGATCTCGTCATCGAAGCCACCGGCCTGTTCACCGATGTCGAAAAAGCCAAAGGCCACCTCGCCGCCGGCGCCAAAAAGGTCATCATCAGCGCGCCTGCGAAAGGCGAGTGCCTGACGATGGTGATCGGCGTCAACGAGCAGAAGTACGATCCCAAGCAGCATCACATCGTGTCCAATGCCTCCTGCACCACCAATTGTCTGGTGCCGGTCGTGTATGTGCTCCTCAAGGAAGGGTTCGGCGTTGAAGAAGGGCTCATGACCACCATCCACTCCTACACCGCCACCCAGAAAACCGTCGACGGTCCCAGCAAGAAGGATTGGAAGGGCGGCCGCACCGCGGCCATCAACCTCATCCCGTCCACCACCGGCGCCGCCAGGGCCGCCGGCCTCGTCCTGCCCGAACTCAAGGGAAAACTCACCGGCATGGCCTTCCGCGTCCCCACCGCCACCGTCTCCGTGGTCGACCTCACGGTGCGCACCGTGAAGGAGACCAGCTACGCGGAGATCTGCGCCGCCATGAAGAGGGCCAGCGAAACCTATCTCAAAGGCATCCTCGACTACACCGAAGACGAAGTGGTCAGCACCGACTTCGTCCACTGCCAGGCGTCCTCCATCTTTGACCGGGGCTCGGGCATCGAACTCAACAAGCGCTTCTTCAAACTGGTCAGCTGGTACGACAACGAATGGGGCTATAGCTGCCGCGTGTCCGACCTCGTCAAGTTCATGCTCGGCAAGGGCCTGTAAGCCGGGTTTCTCACCGCCCGGTGAGAAAGCCAGGGCCATCCCAACCCTCCCGCCCTTCACCCGACGGCGATCCCACACGGATCGCCGTTTTTCTTGGCAGTCGAGGGCATGGGGGGAAACCCGGACTTCCCAAAGCGGGCCGCGTCGCATCATGAGGGCTCGAAGACCTGCATCCCGAACTTTGACACCCGCCGCCCGGATTGGGACACGCGGGCTGGTGCCCGGCGGTCCCGGCCGTCCCGCAGCACGGGCGCAGGCACGCTGAGCACAGGCGCCACCGCGTGTCCGGAAGCGAACCGCGTCAAACCGCGGCTCGCGGCACGGAACTTGCCTTTGGAATTGGCATCAACCATATCATATGCAAACGTTGCTTTATTCTCGCTCGCGGGGCGCCCGGACACGGATCGCCTGTGCCGCCCTGACTGTCGTCGCGTGCTCCAGCCTGGTCATGGGGCAAGTCCCGGTGCAAAAAGACATCTCCCGGGTGGGATGGAGTGTGGCGTACCTGGGCGGCTCTTACGACGCCGTTGCTGATGTTTCGGTGCATTTCTACGTGTTGGCGGTGGCCGATTGGGAACAGCCCCTGGAGCATTGGACGCTGGCCATCCCGAACGCCGGGGAGTGGGCCAAGGGCCCGCAGTCCGGCTTTGGCTTGGACCCCGTGACTGGCCTCGTCGGTCATACCTGGACCGTGTCGCAACCGCCCGGCCAAATGGGGTTTTACGCGCTGTGCGTGCCCGGCAATCCCCCGGTGGGAACCACCTTCTTCGGGGCCTGCGGCGGTGGGTATTATGCCATCGGGCAAACGTGGGGGCCTGTTCCTCCGGCGACAAGCCGGACGGTCGGCGGGATCCTGTTTCTGGACGCCAACCGCAACCAGGCGCCGGACGACGACGAGCCGAGATTGGGAAACGTCTCGGTGGAACTATGGGACGCGGCCGGACAGCGGCTTGCCGTCGCGCTGTCGGATGGCCAAGGCGCGTATGTGTTCGAGGGCGTCGCGGAGGGAGATTGTGTGGTTCACGTGCCTGCGGGGACTGCCGCCCCGGATCTCAACGAGATCGTCAGCCGCTACCTGATGCCGCGGCGGCCCATGCCCCTGGCCGTGGCCGTCGCCGGGGAGGATTCGCTGGCGAATCACCTCGGCTACGAGGTGGACGTTCAGGCGGTGCTCCTCGACTTCGACGGTGCCGACCCGGACGGCAACGGCTGCGTTTTTGCAGGCGTCGGCTATGGGATTGGTTTCTGGAAGCACCAGAACCGTGTGGCTGCGGGCGGCAAGGGCACCGCGCAGGTCGCGCAGGCGGATCTTCTCGAGCACCTGCGCCAGGTGGGGAGTCTGCATTTGCCCGAACCGTTCCGTTTCGCGGAGGGCCGGGAGCACGCGGACGCGCTGGCGGTCTTCGGCCCGCCTTCCGGGAATCCCGTCGCGCTGCTGTGCCGGCAGTTGCTGGCCACGGAATTGAATCACGTGGCCGGCTGGGGTCTGGACGGCGAGATGAGGCCGCTGCAAGATGTGTTGATCGCGTGGGCCGAAAACCTCGTCTGCCACCACGGGCGTGTTGCGCGCGAGGAATTGCTGACGGCCGCGCAGATCTGTGAGCGGATCAACGGCCTGGGTCACGGACCCCGTTCCCCGGATCAGGGGGACATCTTGAATCTTGACATTTGACGCGGGGCGGCATGCGGGCGGCTTGTTCGTCGCTGCCGGAAGCCGCGACGGGGCGCTTGCGGGCTGGCGTGTTCCTGGTGTAGGAGTATCCCGAGTTGCGGCGGGCGGGTTTGGGTTGGGAGATGGGGCGGCGTGCTTGCCGTGGGGTCGCAACGATGCACAGCCGGAGGCCATGGCATGGCAGGCTGTGGATCCAGCATGACGCGCGCGTGGCGGAACGGCAGACGCGCCAGACTTAGGATCTGGTCCCGAAAGGGGTGGAGGTTCAAATCCTCTCGCGCGCATTCGGCTGGTGACAGGCCTGCGGCGGGGCCTGCTTGACGGGGCGCGTGCCGGGAAACGGCCGGGTTGGGGGGGGCTAACGCGTCGAGGCTTCTTTGGGCAGCTCATGATACGTCCCCTCGGGTTCGTCGGCGGCGCTGCCGGGGCCGGCTTCCCGGGGCGCGTGTTGGGGGTCGGCGGTGGGGGTCAGGATTTTGGCGGGGTTCAGGATTGCGCGGACCAGGTCGGCCTGTTTGACCGCGACTGGGGCGCGGACGAGTTCGGGGACATTGAAGGTATTGAGGCAGGAGTCGTAGAAGGCCGGGGTGGGCTGGGGCAGGAGGAAGGGTTTGTGGAAGTGGCCTTGGGGGTCGACGTAGCTGAAGAAGGGGCGGGCGAAGAGGCCGTCGAGGCGTTTGCTGCTGAAGACCACCCACCGGCCGTTGCTGGACCAGGCGTGCCAGGAATCGACGTTGTCGCTGTTGATCTCCAGGCGCTGGCGGCGGCGCGTCTCGAGGTCGAGCAGGTAGAGGTCGCTGCTGGCCCTGTAGATCGGGAAATTTCCATAGTCGCAGAGGCAAAACAGCACGAACCGGCCGTCCGGCGACACCTTGGGCTGGTTGGCGCTCAGGCCGGTTTCGCGGGCCGGCACCACGACTTCCGGCTCGCCCCACCGGTCGTGGTCGAGGTCGTAGCGGACCCGCATGAGGTCGTAGAGGACCTGTCGGAAGCGTTCGATGCGCAGCACGGGGGCGCTGGAGTAATAGAGGTGCCGGCCATCGGGCGACCACGCCGGCCAGGTCTCGTTCCGCTTGGCCAGGGCGATCGGGGCGGGATAGAGCACGCGGTTCGAGTCGACGCGGTAGATGCCGAGATCCGAGCGCGCGTCGAACACGTCGCGGGTTTCGCCGATGGTGTGAAAGAACAGGGACAGCCGGTTGCCCGAAAACGCCAGGAGCCGCCCGCTCGGGTGCCAGGACAGGTAGCCGAGGGTCTTGTCGACACGAGCCACGTCGTTCGATCCCACCAAGAGCATGGGGTTGAGCTTGTCTGCGGTCCGGATATTGAGGGCAAACCGGTTTGGGGCATGGTTCAGGAAGGTGTGGCAGTTGAGGCAGCCCTGGTGGAAGTGCCGGTTTTGGAGCAGCGGTTGCTCTTCGAACGACTCCAGGTGCCGCTGGTAGATGCCCAGGTTGACATAGATGTTGTAGATGGGTTTCAGCAGGCGGTAGACGAGCGCGCCGTCGATCGGCTCAGGCGCGATGGTGTTGGTCACCGTGGCGAAGCGGCGCCAGGTGCGGTCCGTGTGTTGGACCGACACGTCGCACCGGAGCCGTTCTCCCGCGTTGGTGCGGAGCAGCGCCTGCCACGACCGGGGAGGGAACTGGATGGTGGGGAGGCGGCTCGAGACGACGACGGGATTGCCGCGAACGGATCGCAGTTCGACCCGGTAGCGGACGCCGGGCTCTTCGACCCTGAAGTTCAACGGCGCGATGTTTGGCGGGATCACAACGCCGGCGTAATCGGGGAAGAGGCGCGGCGCGGGCGGGGGTGCGGCTGGCGGTGCTGCCGTGGCGGTGGCGCACGGCGCGCGCAGGGTTGCGCCGCACAACAGCGCGAGAAGCGGCATCCAGCGCCACAGGGCCGCGTTCCCGCAGGGGACCGCGGGGGCGGATGTGCGGCGATGGCCGGGGCGGGTCATGGCGCGGGGTGCCAGTCGGCCGGAGGCTCGCTGGCGTTGATGGCGGACAGGTAGTGGTGCCATAGGGTGTCGCCGAAATCCCGGGCCAAATCCCGGCGGCCCTCGGCGGTGTTCTGGACCCGCCGTTGGACTGCGGCGGAGAACTCCTGGAACCGGCGGACGGTGGCGGGACGGATTGGCAGCCGGGGCAGGAGGGCGTTCGTGCGGGTTCGGCTTTGTTGGTGCAGCAGGAGTGCCTCCTCGTAGTGCCGGGGAATGTCGGCATAGCCAAAGTCGGCCAACCGCCCGATTTCATCCGCGACCTTCTCGACCTGGGCGGTGACCAGGTATTGTGCCATCAGATACTCGAAGGCCATCCGGTTGCGGCGATTGGTGTGCAGCAGTTGGCGCAGCACCGATTCCGTCGGCACCGAGTGGTGTGTCAGGTCCCCCGTGACCATTCGGGAGCGGATCCGCTCCAGCTCCGGATCGTTCCTCCCGCGCGGGTCGGCTTCCAGATCTTGCAGGCGCCGCCTGGCCCATTCCCGTTGGAACGGAACCTGGCCGAGGACATTCAGGAACACGCGGGCAGCCTGCGGGCGGTCCTTGAGGATATTCACCCGCGCGAGCACCCGCAGCAGGTCGGGCCGTTCGCCTTCATACTCGAGGGCTTCATGCGCAAAATGCTCCGCCAGATTGACCTGTCCCAACTCCAGCAGCGTCTCGCTCTGCGGACGGCACGCCTCCAATCCCCCGTGCACACGGCGAAGCGCCGGCAACAGATCCCCGGCGGGGGTCTGCGCGAAGGCGAACAAATCCCGTCCCAAGCGCCCGGTGTGGTAGAGCGCGCGGTGCACCCGGACCGCGGTGGCCGGGTCCATTGTCTTGAGCCGCCCCGCCGCGGCAAGCACCTTGTCGTGGTGGCCCCGGCTCGCATGGTAGTCCACCTCTGCCAGCGTTTTGCGGCGCCCGTCGAACGCCAGCCCCACCGCCGCCCAGCCGGCCACCATAAGGCCGGCCGCCAGCACGCGGCGGCTTCCTCCCGCCCACGGCACGTTGCCCGTCCGCCCTGGCCGGGACGCGTCACGCCCGGTTCGTGGCCCCTGGGGGATCGGAACCGGGCGGGACGGCCACAGGGCGATCACGACCGCCGCCCCGGCCAGCACCAGGTACGCCATCACCGAAAGGGATTCCGGCACTCCCCGGCTCAGGGGCTCGGGGACCTTGACGGGCACGGCGCCGGCAAAGGCGAGCAGCGCGGCCGGGGCGAGCAGCGCAGCCAATCCGCAACCCCAAGCCGGTCGCCATTCCCGGCGGCGCGGCGCATGGGCCAGCGTGGCCAGCGCCACAAACAACACGCACGGCCACACCCCGCCCGCGTAGCACAGCAGCGCCGCCCCCAGCCAGCAAGCCATCACCCGCGGCCATGCGCGCGTCGCGGGCAGCATCGCGTAGCCTGCCGCCGTGGCGATCGACAGCACCAAGCCCAGGGCGATGGCCAGCGACGGGGTGCTATAACGGTCGCGCAACAGCAGCAGCAGGAAGGGCGGCCCATACGGCGCAAGCAGGGGCGTCTGCCCCCGAATGCCTCTTACGACCCGGAGTGTCGCCACGAAAAGCAGCGCGCCCGCCAGGGTGAACACCATCGCTCCCCACCCGCTGTTGAAATTCAACTGGGCCAGAAACGCCGCGCCATAATCCACCGGGCCGCCCGGATAGCGGAGATAGGGTTTGAGGAAGGCCCCGCCCAGCCGAAACGCAGGCGCCTCGTGCTGATACTCGACCGCCGGTTCCACCCGCAGCGCGACGTAGAAAAAAAAACCAACAAAAAAAGCGACTGCAACCCCCCACGCCGCCGGCGCCGGCCACGGGGAACCCGGCGGGCGCCGCCTGGTGTTCGCGGGCCGCTTCATGGGCAAGGACTTTAAGGGGACGGGCGGGGTGCTGCAACTGCCCGTTGTTTCGGCGACGGGTTGCGACTGGAGGCGGGGAAAGCGCCTGCGAGACTGCGGCAGGGCGGTTTTCCGCGGACCGGGTTTGGGCGAAGTCTGCGGCGATTTACCGGCTGTCGACGAGGCGTCTGGCCTCCGGGTGGTTCGGGTCCAGTTGCAGGACGCGCTGGAACTGTGCGAGGGCCTCGGCGCGTCGATCGAGCTGCAGCAATGCCTGCCCGAGCTGCCAATGGCCTGCCACCGATTCCGGCTGCCGCCGGGTCACGACACGCAAGTGGCGGGCCGCCTCGGCGGGGCGCCCTTGCCGCAGCCGCAACACGCCGAGGTCGCCGTGCGCTTCGGCGTTGTCGGGATCCAGGCGGAGGCATTGCTCGTAGGCCAGCGCGGCCTCGTCGTGCCGGTCCTGGCGCCCGAGCAATTGGGCCAGGTTCAAATGGGGAATCGGCGCATGTGGCAGCAGGCGGGTGACCTCGCGCCACCGTTGTTCCGCCCCGCGCGCATCGCCGTGGGCTTCGAGCATCGGGGCCAGGACCCGCAGCAGTTCAGGATCGGCCGGATCGCGCTGCACCGCCGCCAACACCGTGGGCAGCGCGATCCGGATTCCGGACGGGCGCGCTGCGGGGCGCAGGCGGCGGAGTTCGGCGCGCAGTTTATGGAGCTGGTTGGAGTGGATGGTTTGGCGGGTGAACGGCGGTTCGCCCAGCAATTCTTCCACGAGCTGCAGGGTTTGCAGCCGGCCCCAGTCGGTGAGGCCCAGGCGCCGCTCGCATTCCGCGTGGGGGAGCCAGGAGCCGGGTGGGGTGCCGGGGGCGAGTTGGGGGGCGAGTTGTTGTGCGGCGGCGACGGCGAGGAGGTAATTGCCGGCGGGGGTGAGGTGGACGTGTTCGTGGAACCATTGTTCGCCGGGAATGCCGTCCGGGCTGCGGTCGGCGAACAGCGCCTCGGCGTCCAGCAGGCGGACGCTTTGGTCGGCGTGGGCGGAGGCGACCTGGCGGATGATGTCGTTGAGTCGGGTATCGGGTCGGAAGGGCAGGGCGTCCTCGTCTTTGGCCCGTTGGAAGTGTTGGCGGGCTTCGTGGGTGCGGCCCAGGGCGAGGCAGCAGTTGCCGAGTCGGAAGGAAAGTTCGGCGAAGGCGTCGTCGAGCCGGGCGGCCTGGATGTAGCAGGGGAGCGCCTCGGCGAACCGTCCTGCCGCCTCGTGCGCGAGGCCCGTCGCATACGCCTGCTCCCACGGCGCCTGCTGGTCGGGCGTCAGCGCGGTTCCGTGGGCGGAGGCCAGGGGCGAACAGTCCTTCAGATTGCACGCCACGGTGCTCAGCACGATCGGGATGCCGGCGCCGCGCCCGGTCTCGACGATCGACTCGAGATTCGCCCGGAAGTTGGCATGAACCCGGCGCACGCGCGGGTCACCGCGTCCGACGGTCTCGTTCCACATCCCCATGCCTCGCCATCGCGAGGGTGCGCCGGTTCGGCCGCTCAGACGCTGCAGGCCGGCGTCCAGCAGTTGGCCGACCCGCGTCCGCTTCAGGGCGAGGCTGGCGCGGATCACCGGCAGCGGGGGAGTCCGGGCGCCCAGGACGCCGAACGCGCCGAACGGTCCGATGACTTCGTTGTTTCCCATGTAGACGACCCAGGCGTCGCCGTCGCGCCGGGCGCACTCCCGGGCGATCGGCAGGATGGCGTGCGAGTTGATTGCCACCATCGACACGTTCACCACCTCGATCCTCCGCCCCGGAAACCGCTCCCGCAACAGGATCGCCAGCATCCGCGAGAAACCGTATTCGGGTGCGGGGATGCCCAGGGCTGCGGACTCGCCCAGCACAAAGATCCGGAGGGTGCCGGAGTGTTTGTCCCGGGGCACGACGAGGGGGCGTGGGCTGCGGGCCAGGGCGCGCGGCATGAACCGCCATGCGAAGCGCCTGTTGTCCATCCACACGGCCTGGCCGTCGATGTTCCCAGGAAGGAAGAACGTTGTGGGATACCCCCCGCCGGCGAGGCGCAGGGTCCCCTCGAGCACCAGGAACAATGCCGCGGGCACACCCGCGGCGAGTCCCAGTCGAACCGCCCATCGGCGCCAGCCCGTGGGACCGCCCGGAGCGCCCCGGCGGGGCGGGGTTTTGGAGGCGGGGGCTTGCGGCGGCGACCCCGGCGGTTTTGGGCGTTGACGATGGGAGCGCAACGCCGGCGAGGCTAGCGGTCCGCGCTGAAAAGTCACATCCATTCTGGTCCGGAGGCGCCTTCGAATGGGGGTGGGCAAACCGTGCGGAATATGCTAGCGTCTTGCGCATGTCAGGGTACAGGCTTCTTGAAGGCGGGATGCGACGGATGGAAGCGGATTCGAACGAAACGAGCAACGCGCGGGTGGCCATGAAACCGAGGATCACAAGCCTGTTCGAGGCGGGGGCCTGGCGCGCGCGGGCGGGCCGGGGTGTGCCGCCCGGCGCCGGGATCGCCTCGCGGCGCGGGTTCACCCTGATTGAGTTGCTGGTGGTGGTTGCGATCATCAGCATTCTGGCGGGCATGTTGTTGCCCGCGCTGGCGCGGGCCAAGGAAACGGCCAAACGCATCCAATGCCTTAACAATCTGCGGAACCTGGGATTGGCGATGCGCCTGTATGTGGACAACAACGACGGCTATTTCCCTCTGCGCACCTACCGTCCTTGCTGGACGGGCCGCATGGCCGCGGAGATTATCGAACCGAAGATCCTGGTTTGTCCCAGCGACGGTCCCGGCACGCCCTCGACGCGCGGCATCACGGACAGCGACCCGGTCCGCTACCCGCTGGACGGCGCTCCGCGCAGTTACATCATCAATGGCTGGAACGATTGGGTCAAAGTGAACAGCCCCACGAACTTCGAAAACTATTACCGCACCGGAAATGCCGGGGTGCCCGTGCCCGAATCCGCCATCTTGTATCCTTCGGACACGATTGTTTTTGGCGAAAAGGAGAACGAGTCCGGGCATTTCTATTTGGATTATGAAGATCACGAGGACGTCCTGCAGCTCAGCCAGAACCGGCACAATTCCGGCGGCAGAACGTCCCGGGCGGGCGGTTCGAATTACGTGTTTTGTGACGGCAGCGCGCGATATCTCGCGTTTGGCGAGAGCTTTGTTCCTGTCAACCTTTGGGCGATGACGGAGCTATGGCGCAACATTGCCGTGCCGACCGACTGATCAGAAAGGGCGGCTCGACGGCGCCGGAAAAAGTGCGTGCCTTTGGAGGTCCAGTCCGTCATGGTCGGGAAAGTTGCATATGCTGAATCGCCGCAACCTGGGTTCCGGCTTTGCCGGGGTGGGGGGGCTGCTCCTGGTCCCGGTCCTGATCGCGATCGTGGGCCTGGCGCACCTGCCACCGGCCGCAGGCGCCGCCTCCGTCCGACTGTCGTGGAAGGAGCAGGGGCCGGGGCTGGCTTACGGCTGCGACGAATACCCGCGCGTTCCCCTCGCGGTGCATATCATCCGGGTGGCGCGTGCGCAGAAGGATCTCCAACTGCATACGACGCTCGGCGGCAGGACCCAGATCGGGATGTCCATCCTGTCCGACCAGGTGCGATTCATCCCGCCCGGCGCCGGGCGCGCCGTGGCGGCCATCAACGGCGATTACTTCTTCATGACGCGTCCGTTCGCAGGCGATCCCCAAAACCTGCAGATCCTGCAGGGAGGCGAACTGGTCAGCGGCCCCGGCACGGACCGCGCCTTTTTCTACCTGGACGGCGACGGGAAGCCGCACGTGACGAATGCGGTCAGCGCCTTTGAGGTTTTGTGGCCCGATGGGAAGACCACGCCCATGGGCCTGAACGAAGTCCCGCGGCCGGGCCAGGCGGTGTTGTATACCCGCGCGGCGGGACACTCGACGCGGGTGGACGGGACGGATTTGATCCTCGAACGCAAGGGCGAGGAACCCTGGCTGCCGCTGCGCGTCGGCCAGAAGCTCACCGCCAGGGTCCGGGAAGTCAATGCGTTCGGCTATTCCCGAATCGCGCCGGGCTGTGTGGTGCTTTCTCTGAGTCCCAAAAGCCTGCGTGAATTGCCGCGGCTCACACCCGGCATGGAGCTTCAGCTCTCCACGGCCACCACCCCCGGCCTGCGCGGCGCGGTGCTCGCCATTGGCGGCGGACCCACCCTCGTCCGGGGGGGCAAAGCCCGGTCGGCTGCGGAGTTTCGGGGATGGCCGCGGCGCGATCCGCGCTCGGCGATGGGTTGGAACGACGACTATTACTACCTGGTGCAGGTGGACGGGCGCCAGCCGCGCTATTCGATGGGCATGACCCTGTCCGAACTCGCCGACTATTTTGTGAAGCTTCACTGCGATTACGCCCTCAACCTGGACGGCGGCGGTTCCTGCACCACGTGGCTGGACGGCCGGATTGTCAACCGCCCTTCGCAGGGAGGCATGGAACGTCCCTCCGCCAACGCCCTCGTGGTCGTGCGCGCCCGCACCACAGAGCCCTAGGGGGCGTTCTCGCATGCAGCCCCGGCCGGATACGGACCGCCGCCTCCGGGCGTCTTGGCGGTCGCTGAGCGTCTTGTGGATGCTGGGGCTGGTCCTGTGTTTCATCCCTCAGCAGGTGGTGGTGGTCCACATGGGGAAGCCCTACGATGCGTATCTCGGCCTGAGCGGTTACGGCATGAAATCCTGGCATCTGTGGGAACTGTTCACGTGCCAGCTTCTGCATTGCGGCCTCATCCACCTGCTCGTCAACCTGGCCGCCCTGTGGTTCCTCGGCCGCGAGGTGGAGCGCCTCCTCGGCCGCGGGCGGTTTCTGGCGTTTTGGGCCGGGACATCGCTGGCGGGGGCCCTGGTGCAAGGCGCGGTGGCGCTGGCGGGCTTCTTGTTGCCGGAGTCGGCCGAGTCCGTCGCCGCCCTGCTTCGCGAGCGGTTTGGGGGGCCGGCCTACGGGTCGTCGATCGGCCCGTGCGCGATGCTCATTGCGTGGTGCCGCCTGCAGCCCGGCAGGCGCGTGGGCTTGCGAGGCGTCGTTTCCGTGAAGGCTGCGTTTCTCGTGTGGCCCGCCCTCGGGCTCGCGGCGTGGCTGGTTGTCGTTGCCCGCAACCCGAATCTTGCGCACCTGGCGCATCTGGGGGGGATGCTGGCTGCGCTGGCGCTGCCCAGGAGGCTGCGGGGTTGATTTGCGAGGGCGCGGCGTTTACCCTGGCGACGCACCAACAACGGGGCGTCGAGCGGGCGGCTCGCGCTCATCCCGGGTCCATGCCGGAATTGCGCAAAGACATCATTACGGAACGGTGGGTGATCATCGCCACCGAGCGTGCCAAGCGGCCGCAGGAGTTCATCCAGCCTCCGGCCGAGCCGGAGGCGGCGGTGTGCCCGCTGTGCCCGGGCCAGGAGCGCCAGACGCCGCCGGAGTTGTGGGCGGCGCGGTCGGGCGGCGAGCCCAACGGGCCCGGCTGGCAGGTGCGCGTGATTCCGAACAAGTTTCCGGCGTTGCGCATCGAGGGCGAATTGAACCGGGAGGCGGAGGGGATTTACGACCGCATGAACGGGGTCGGCGCGCACGAAGTCGTCGTGGACACGCCCGATCACGATCAGGCGATGGAAGAGCAGTCGGTGGAGCAGATTGCCCTTGGTTTGAGGGCCTGCAAGGAGCGGATGCTGGACCTGCAGGGCGATGCGCGGTTGCGGTATGTGCTCGTGTTCAAGAATGTCGGCCAGTTGGCGGGCGCCTCGCTCCGCCATTCCCACTACCAGCTGATCGCCACCCCCGTCACCCCCCACCGGGTGAAAACCAAGCTTGCCGGGGCCCGGGATTACTACACGCGCAAGGAGCGCTCCGTGTTCCATGACCTGCTGCGCCAGGAACAACGCGACGGCAGCCGCATCGTGTTTGAGAACGCCCAGTTCCTGGTCTTCTGCCCGTTCGCGGCACGGTTCCCGTTCGAGCTTTGCATCCTGCCGAAACGGCAAGCCGCGGACTTCCACGCCATCAGCCCCGAGGAAACCCTGCAGTTGGCCGACGCCCTGAAGGTCACCCTTGGCAAGCTCCGCCAGGGTCTCCACCAACCCCAATACAACCTCATCATCCAAACCGCCCCGTCGCGCACCGGGCACCGGCGCAGCGGTTACTGGGACACGATCGATCAGGACTTCCGATGGCACATTGAGATCCTGCCCCGGCTGACGCGGGTGGCGGGGTTCGAGTGGGGCACCGGCTTCTACATCAACCCCATGGCGCCCGAGGAAAGCGCCGCGTTCCTGCGCGACATCGCTCCCTGACCGGCCGCGTGCCGCCCTCAGCGCAGCCACTCCAGGTCGGGGCGGACGGGAAGGGTGGACAGGTGGAGGTTTTCCGCAGCATCAGAATGGGATCGATGGATTCGAGGTAGCGGGGACTGGGGATGACATCGCCGGCCAGATCGAAATGCTGCAGTTCGACCAGCAGATCCCGGGGCACGCGCCCGAGCAACGGGTGGTCGGCGATCCAAGGACCGCCCCGCAGGAACCAATGCGCCGCAAGCGGGAAGCTGTGGCGGCGGCGCCGATGTGCAGCAGGACGCGCCGTCTCTCGGGCACGGTGAACGCGGGCAGCGGCCTGCGGTACACCCCCACGCCGTCGAAGGCCGGCCCTTCATGGGATTCAAACGTCGACGGGACATGGACGGCGTGCCAATCATTGGAGCCGGCTCCTTCGCGCTAAAACTGCCAGGAGCCGTCCAACGCCAGTTCCCAGCGAACGCTCCCAGCCTGGGCCGCCCATGCCGCGTGCGCCAGGACAAGGAGCACCGGGCCGGCCCAGACCAGGGTTCGGAGGGTGCGGTCATGGGGTTTTTCGCAACTCATGGGCGAGGGGCGGCGCATGCGCGCCCGAGGGAACCCGGGATTCCCGGCACCGCCGAGGGAACCCACGTGGGTGCGAAGGGGCGAGCGGCGGCGGGATCAGTCCAGCGCCAGCGCCTCTTTAGGGGGCAGCGCGGGGAAGTTCTGGTGCGGCTCGGTTTGGTACCAAAACGCCACGGAGGAGATGTCATCTTCGAGCTGCAGGTAGCGGTGTTCGGACTGCCAGCCGAGGGCTTGGATGGTGACTTTGAGGTCCTGCTCGAAGCGGATGGGGTCGGTGATGTGCCATCGGTAGAGTCCGAAGCGCTGCCCGACCTGGTAGGTCTGGTCGGGCGGCAGCACCTGGCACAGGCCCGTGTAAGGCGTGCAGAAAACCTGGTATTTCTTGGTCTCGCGGTTTTCAAAGTTGTAGGAGCCGCAGAAATAGTCTTCGGTGCCCGTCCCGCAGATCGTGGGGAACTCCTTGTCGCCGTCCATGAAGAACTTGATTTCGCCTTCGCCCCACCAGCCGGGGCTGTGGACTTCCCAGGCCATGTAGGTGCCCACGTATTGCCCGCGGCCCTTCACCCCGTCGAGAATGGTGTACATGCCCTTGCTCTTGAGACGGTCTTCCCGGCGGAACTGGGCATGCAGATAGGCCGCGTCCCGGCCGATGGAGGTCAGGGTGTAATTCACCTGGTAATACAGAACCATGTCGTTGTCGTCGAGGTTCTCCATCGTGATCCGGCATTTCCGGCGGAAGGGCATCTGCCAGTAACAATTGAAGGCGCTCCCGGGATTCACACACACCGCCAGGCTGCTGAGCTGCGCATATTTTCCCCAGCCGCACCCGAAGAAATCGCCGACCGGACACTCGATCGAAGGCTCGGGTTCGTCGTCCCAGTAGAACCGCAAGATCGACCAGCGCCAGACCCCGGTGGGCGTCATCCAGATGCTTTGGATGCAGCCGGGCCCATCGATTTCCGCGAGGGTGAACGTGGTTCGGCCCTTGATGCGGACCGACGGGGACACCTTCCAGGTCTGCCCCAGCTCGCGCGCGGCGTTTTTGCCGGTGCCTTCGGTGGCCATGCCAGCCTTGCCCTTTTCGCCGGTGAAGTTTTCGGGGCTGATGGATCGGGATTGCGCCGGGGAAAGCCGGTAGAGGTTCCCCAGGCCGGTGTTCAAACCATTGAACGCCGCGGCATGAGCGGCCGGAACTTCCGCGGCGCACCAAGCCAGCATGCACAAAGCAGGCAGCAGACAGCGAATCGGTTTCATGAATCGGTTCTCCAGAGGTTGCGTGGGTTCGTGCCGCCGAGACAGCGGCCGGTCGTCCGGCCTCAAGTTTGAGCATGCCGCGGCTGCGTGGGTCATGACCGGTCTATATGTCCTCTCCCCGCCCCCTTGGCAATCCCGTTTTTGCCGGAATGCACGTGTTCGGGTGCCGGACGCGCTTGGCGCGCTTCATCCGTTGCGTCGAAGAGGCGCTGGACACAACGCATTCCGCCGATTAGACTAACGCTGGAATGCCGGGACGGGCGCGAATGGCTGGAAGGACTTGCGGGCAGCGATTCGATGCCGTCTCGCGCGAGCAGAACGATGTTATGATTGGGCGACAAACACTCCTGTGGCGCCTGGCGGCGGTTGCAGCCCTCGCAACTGCATCCTGGGCGGCGGACAACCAACCCCTTCCCCCCACCGTCCCGGCGGCTTCCTCGGCCGGCGAACCGCCCGCCGCATCGAACGCGTCCGGCACGGCTGTCGTGGCCGTCGTGGCGGACCCCGCGGCAAGCCCCGCGCCCGCCCCGGCGGCGGTGTCGGGCGCCCGGTCGCGCCGCCGGACGGCCGGGGACTTGGAGAAGCTGCTTGCGCCCATTGCGCTCTACCCGGACCCGCTGCTGGCGGCGGTGCTGACCGCGTCGGCCTACCCGCTCGAGGTGGTGCAGGCTGCCCGATTTGTGAAAGACACCAACAACCTCGCCAAGCTCGAGGAGCAGCCCTGGGATGAGAACGTGAAAACCGTCGCCCGGTTTTCGACGGTGATCGAGAAGATGAGCCAGGAATTGGCGTGGACGGTGGATGTGGGCCAGGCTTTTGTGGCTCAGCAGATGGATGTGATGGACACGGTGCAGGCGCTTCGCGCCAAAGCCCAGGCCACGGGCGCCCTGCATAGCACTCCCGAACAAAACGTCACCGTGACCAACCAGGTGGCCCAGCAGCCCGCCGTGCCCGAACCCGTTTATGTCACCAACCAGGTGGTGCAAATCCTGCCGGCCGATCCCGCCGTGGTCTACGTTCCGCAATACGATCCCGCCCTGGTTTATTATGCCCCGGTGTACGCGTATGATCCGTGGGTGCCGCTGATCACCTTCGGTTTCGGGGTGGCGTGCGGCCCGTGGTTCTGGAGCGACTGCTACTGGCATGGCGGTTATGTGGTTTACAGGGGATGGGGCTGCTATCCGTACGGGTATACACATCACGGCCGCGGACACGGCCACCCGTATCCGCCTCATGGGGGATATTCGCCGCACGCTTCCCGTTACCCCGGTTCTCCTCCTCACGGGTCCGGCGCTCCGATGCCGCCCCGGGACGGCGCCTCCCGATCCTCCCCCCAACCCATCGGCGGCAACCTGCAAACCGCATCTGCCCGCCCCTGGCAGCCCGACGCGAGCCGGCTTCAGAACTCCTTTGACCGCTCGCGAACGGGAGCGCGCGCGATCGCTCCCAGCCTGTCCGGCACCCAGGGCGGCTCCGCCCAACGTGATGCACGCCCCGGCTCGACGGCATCCGCCCTGGGCGCGCCGCAATCGCGCCTCGCGCCCACGGCTGCCGCAGCGCGAACCACGCCCTCTCCGATCGCTTCGCCGCGCGACCGTTCCGCCTTGGCGGCCCCCGCCTCTGTCCCCTCGGCCGGAACCTCGCCGCGGATGTCGTTTGCGCCCTCGCGCGGGGGTGTGGCGCCCAGGGCATCGCTGCCTTCGAGCGCGGCCGTCCGCGGCGCGCCAGGCACGTGGCGCAGCGGGAGCACCTCCCTGCCCGCAACGCGCTATGGCGCCCCGGGTTCGTTCTCGCCGCGTTCGCCGGTGGGTCGTGCCGCGCCGTCGGCGCCGTCGTTCTCCAGCCGGGGAGCCGGAAGAAGTTACGGCGGGAGTGTCTCCCGGCCGAGCTTTGGCGGGTCCTTCAGTCGTGGCGGAGGCGGCTTCAGCGCGCCTCGCTCCGGTGGCGGGAGTTTTTCAGGAGGCGGGAGCCGCGGGGGGCGGCGTTGAGGCGGAAGGGCCGTGCCGTTGCGGACTGGACATGCGGCTTATCGTGACGTCCATGTGTCCACGCGCGGCTCGCCGTGCCAAAACCGCTGTGCGGTTTTGAGCCAACATCCTTGAAGCCGCCGCGCAGCGGCGGCAGAGAATCCTTGAGTTTTCCATTTCCGGCAAAGGTTGATCGGTTGACAAAGCATGGGAAAACTCAAGGATTCTAGAGAGGGCCAGGCATGCATTTTTGGAGACGGGATTTCGGGGTGATGCGTTGGCGCTACTGGGTGGGGGGCGCCGGCGCGGTTGTGCTGCTGCTGGTGGGGCTGCACTACGCCCCGATCCGCGGCGGCCCGCCGGATTGGTGGGCGCTGCTGGAAGGGGCGGACAACGCTGCGATGCTGGACATCCGCCATCCCCAGGCGGGGGCGATCTTCCCCTCGGACATGGCGGCGCCGGTTGTGGTGTGGCAAACCAACGTGGCCGGGGTCGACCGCTGGGTGGTGGGGCAGAACCTGCACGTTTGCGGCAATTGCCACTCGTTCAGTCGGCACGGATTGGACCTCGCGATGGACGTGGATTATGCGAATAGTAAAGCGTCGTACGCCCGAGGAATGCGAGGAGTTCCTCAGGGACGGCAAGGAGTTCCGCTACGATCTCTACCGGGTGCCGTTCAACGGGGGCAAGGGCGGCCGGCCGGAGCCGCTCCGGGGCGCGGCGCACAACGGCCGGAGCAATTTCTTTCCCAAGTATTCGCCGGACGGCCGGTGGATCATCTACTGCCAGGCCAGCAACTACATGTTGCTGCAGCCGGACAGCGAACTCCACATTCTGCCGTCCGAGGGTGGGGAGCCGCGGCGGCTGGCGTGCAACCTGGGGCGGATGAACTCCTGGCACACCTGGACGCCGGACGGCCGGTGGCTGGTGTTCGCGTCGAAAGCCGATTCGCCCTACACGCAGCTCTACCTGACGCGGATCAACGATCGCGGGGAGGCCAGTCCGGCGGTCTGGCTGGACCGGATGGTGGGCCGGGACGGCGCCGCCAACATCCCCGAATTCGTGCCCTTGCCGGACGACGGCATCGTCGAAATCCGCGAGCAGTTCATCGACGATTATTCCCTGACGACAGCCAATACAACCTTGTCGACATGAATTACCACCTCGCCTACGCGCTGTACCGCGTGGGCAGATTTGCCGACACGGGCGGCCCTCTGGAGGCCTTGCTGCGGCTGGCGCCGCAACACGCCAAGGGCAATTACCTGATGGCGTTGAGCCTGGCAGAACAGGCGCGGATTCCGGACGCGCTGCAGTATCACCAAAAAGCCGTCGACTCCAGCGGCCCCATGGCGCTGCTGCCGGATTTCCACGACGCCCTCAGCAAGTGTTACCAGCGCCAAGGCCTCTTCCAGGACGCGCTGGATGCGGCCCGCGAAGCGCGCCAGCTCGCCTTGCAGGCGGGCCGGGACAACCACGCCGCCGAGTTGCAGCACCGGATCGATCAGTGCCGCGCCCGCCTTCAGGCCCGGCGCCCGTAAGCCGGCCCCCGGGCATTTGTTGCGTGCGCAACGCCGGCCGCGGGGCTGATGTTACGCCGCGGGGTCAGATCCTGGCGCACCGTGGGGCGGCGCGGCCCCGGTGCGTCATGGCGAACGGGATGTGGGGGCGGGAGGGGTCGCGCGAGTGAAGGCCGTTGCCGGCGTCCTCATTCACTCCGGCGGCTGGGATGCCAGTGCGGCGCGCAAGGCGTCGAGTCCCTGGCCGATCCTCTCGTTGAGCAGCGTTTCCGGGAGCCAGAACGGCTTGCGGGTGATCGTGACGGCGGCCTGGCCGCGCCCCAGGGAGAATTCGCCCGTGACGCCGTGGCCGGCGAAGGTGCCGTGAACATGGTCGTCTCCGAACGCGTAGCGGCCTTCGACGCCGTGACCGGAGAAGGATCCGGCGCGCGCGTCGCCGGTGACGCGCACCCCGTGTTGCTGCGCCAGTTTGCAGAGCAGGGGATGGCTCGGGAAGCGGTCCAGGGTTCTGGTGATGGGGGAGGACATCGCCGATTTCTTCAGGACCAGGAGGGGGCGCCTTGGTTCATGGGCGTCGCGGCGGTGGGACCTTGTCGCGCCGCCCCCGCCGTGAGATGGCGGCCGTTGACCGGGGCATTCATGAGCGGGTGGCATCATGCGAACGATGTCCGGGGCACGTCAAGATCGGCGGCGAGGTCATCTTGACTTTGCGGTGTGCGGCGTGCCGCCGGGCTGGCCGCCGGGGACCGGTTACTGCCTGAGCAGGAACCACCAGGCGGCTCCCCCCAGCAGCGCCAGGGCGATCAGACCAAACACCATTCGAATCAGAAAGCGGCCCACCTTGATCGCCACGACCAGGGCCAGGCAACCCACCACAATTGCGGCAGCAAGGCTAATGTCCATGTTGAACTCGCGTGGCATGCGACATGCCCCAAGGGATACGGCCGAATGCCAACGCTGGCAAGAGGTTCTTTGTCGCCAACTGTTACACAGTTGTCACAGAATCGACGCGTGTTCTTAACCCGGTGGCCCCAGCCTTCGCGACGACGACAACCTAAACCTATGAACATCAAACGACTCATTGGGGCCGCTGCCATCATCGGAACCGTCGCCGGGTGGGGAGGCGCTTCCACCGCCCGGGCGCAATCGGCCGACACGCTGATCGATATGCTCGTCGACAAGGGCGTGCTGACCCTTGACGAGGCCAGGCAGCTGCGCAGGGAAACCGACAGGGACTTCAACCGCGCTTACGCCGCCAAGAGCGGCATGCCGGAATGGATCACCGCGCTGAAGATGGGCGGCGACTTTCGCGGCCGCTTCGAAGGGTTCTACGGTGACAATTCCAGTTTCCATGAACGCGACCGGTTCCGGTACCGCCTGCGATTCGGTGTCACCGCCCTGATGCTCGAAAATTTCGAAGCCGGTTTCCGTCTCGGCTCCGGAGACATCGACACGCTGAAGGACTGGACGGGCGCCGATCCCATTTCGAACAACCAGACCCTGCAAAACAATGCGTCCAAAAAGGCCATCTTCCTCGACCTTGCCTATGGCACCTGGCACATGGTGAACTCGTCGTTCATGAAAACGGATCTGACGATTGGGAAGATGCAGAACCCGTTTGTGTTTTCCCCGATCGTCTTCGACCATGATTACACCCCGGAGGGCGCCGCCGGTCAGTTCGTGATTTACCTGAATCATGATCCGGCGAAGGCGCAGGCGTTGGACTTGAACCTGGGCGCTTTTGTGCTGGATGAGAACAAGGCCGACGACGATCCCTATCTGCTGGGGGCGCAACTGCGTTGGCGGGGCAGGTTCAGCCGGCCGGAAACGGTGACCGGCTTCAACGCGTCGGCGGGCGTGGCGTTTCTCAGCGTGCAGCATGTGGAGCGGCTCACGACGATGGCCGTGCCGAACGTCAACCGGGGCAACAGCCCCGACACCGCCAGCCTGCACTTCAATCCGGTCATCGCCGACGGCTCGCTGGCCTATACCCTGGAGAGTTTCCCAATGTACAACGCCCCGTTCCCCATCACCTTGTCCGGCACCTACATGGTCAACCCGGGGGCCGGCCGCCACAACGAGGGCTACACCGTGGGCGTCACCTTCGGCAAAGCCGGCAAGAACCGCTTGTGGCAGGTCTCCTACGCCTACCGGCACCTGGAAGCCAACGCGTGGTACGAAGAGTGCACCGACTCCGACTTCGGCGCATACTACGCCGGCCCCGGCGGAGGATACGGCGCCGGCACCAACGTGCGGGGGCATGTCGCCCAACTCCAATACTCCCCCGCCAATGTCCTCACCCTGGGCATTACCGCGTTCGTCACCGAGCTCATCGATCCCCCCCCCGTGGCGGACAACGACAGCGGCATGCTCCGCATCCAGGCGGACGCCGTGTGGAAGTTCTAGCGAGCCGCGGGCTCAGACTGTTCGAGGTGCGCAGGAGCCACAAACCGTGGGTGTTCATCGAGAGGGCCGTGGGTCTGCGCGC
>JAFGQR010000098.1 GCA_016935555.1 Verrucomicrobiota bacterium | reverse complement strand
TGGCACTCCGTTCTGATCTCTGTTCACCTCCCTACCTTACCGCTTCCTCCCTACCGTCGAACAGATGCACCCTGGTTACCGCTTACGGTGTTTCGGCGGTTTGCGTCTCTCATGCCCTGAACATTGAACGTTGAACGTTGAACGTTCGGCGTTCATCGAACTCAACGGTCCCTCTCCCGCCCTTCCGCCCCGCGTCCCCGTCCGCCCACTTCCCCTTCCCTTCCCCGCGCGGTTTCGCTTCCTCTCCGGCCGCGGGGTTTCTTCTGTTTCGCTTCTGTTGGTTTTCCTCCCGCCCGGGTTCTACTTCTTTCGGGCATGCCAGGCGGTGTCGCGTCCGCGCGCCGCAAAGAGCATCAGCGCGCCCACGCCGAGCGATCCCAACATCCATTGCGAGGGTTCGGGGACTGGCGTGAGGTAGAGGTGAACATCGTCGTAGGTGCCGAAGGCGGACTGGTTGATTTCCAGCGAGGTGATCGATGCGGTGTTGAGCATCGGAGGGGCGTCCTGGGCGGGGAACACCCAGTTTGCCAGCGTGCTGGAGTAGAGCCCGTAACCGGTCACGTTGGCGTAATCGTCGGCGGGCACCGTGTCGTCATTCGTCTTGAAAATCCACAGCCAGATTTTCTGGTCATCGAACAGCGGGTCGGTGCTGTACAGGGTGCCCGCGAAGCGGCCCGGCTGGCCGAAGATGGATCGGATGGGGGTGCCGCCCATGACATTCCAGGCGTCGGCCAAGGCAAAGGGATTCGCGCTGTTCGCCCCGACATCAAACCCGGCCGCGAAAAAGCCGATTTCAGCAATGTTGCCGTCGGGCAGCGGCGCGCCGTCGAGATACACATCGCGTTCGCCGACCCCGGCGGTGAAGTTGATGGTGGACTGGGCCGGAGCGGCCAGCGCACTTGCCAGGGTGATCAGGAGAAGCGTGTTGAGGTTCATGAGCGTTCGATCGTTTTTGATTTGGTACATCGGCTATTCGGAAGGAATCCTCCAATTGAAAGGTGCCCGAGGCGCTTTGCGCGTGACGTAGAACGCGCTGCCCGGCTCAAACGCGGTGTCGTCGGCACGCCGGTCGCAGGCGGCAGTCCACCAGCCCTCGTAACCGGCCAAGCTGGAATAGAAGAACGTCGACGTGGTCTGGTCCGGATTGACGACATACACGTTGTCGGCCTCGCCGGGGTTCCAGCCCGCAGCCAGCCCCGTCACCGGATCGCCCGAAACCAGATTCAGTTCTCCGAGCGTGATCACCCGCTGGTTCTGGAAGGTGCCCACCAGGTTGTTGCCGACGAGGATGGGAACGATCGTGGGGTTGTCCTTCACGACGCCGCTGACCACTAGGAGAATGTCCCCCCCCTGCTTTCGAGTGACGCCCAACGCCTGCTCGGGATACACCACTGTGTCCGCCGCGCCGTAGCAGTCCCAGTCGTACCACCCCGTGTAGCCGGGGACGCTCGAGTAAAAATAGCAGCGGCGCACCACGTTCCTGCCATCCTCCCCACGAACCGCAAGTTCAACCATGTCCGCATTCGCGGGAGACGTGCCCGCCTCCAACCCGATTTTGTTGGCGGCGCCGAGGATCGACGCGAGCGTGAAGTGCGGCCGGACACGATACACCTGGCCCACCACGATCTCCGAGGGCAGGCTCCCAGGGAACTCCAGCGTCTGCGTGCTGCACGCGACGATGTCCGCCATGTACCCGGACTCAAACTCGGCATAAAACGCCCCATTGCTGGGTGCGAACTGGCCGGAACTCCATCGCGCGTTGGTGTCCGTGATGGACACCGTGCCACGGTCCGTCACCACGCCCACTGCGCTGGCGGAATTGACGACCGGCAGCGAAAACTGCGTCGTCCGCGGGCGGCTGGGCAGCGCCCCCCGGATCACCGTGGCCATCCCCATATAGGTGTCCGTGACGCTTTCCACCACGGCGTGATGGGTGAGGCGCAGCCGGATAAACCGCGGGTGGGCCGGTTCGATCGGCGAGGCATCCTGAAACGTGACGTTCTCAAACTCGGCGTCGATCGGCTGCACCGCCGTCTGGCGCACCGCCGTCTGGCCTGTCCAGTCCGCCTTGTTCGAACTCACCTCAACCGTGTAGACCAGCGAGGCGTCATTCTTCCGGCGGGGAAACGTCAGGGCTAGACACGCCCCGTTCGTGGCGGTGACCACCGCCGGGATCACCACCTCCGCGCTACTCTTGTTCCTCAAGGGATCCATCCCAAACGCGTACTCCTGCAGGTTGTCTTGCGCGTCCTTGTCCGGGTCCGCCCGGCTGTCCCACACCTCGGCCGCCCGCGAACTGTCGGCCAGGTCCTGCGCGCTGAAGCGGGTGCGCAGCCAATTGTCGAACGGATCTGCCGACGCGTGGACCGTGACCAGGAACGACGTGCTCGAGGCTTTGATGCCGTCGCTGACCACCACCACGACCCGTGTGCAGCCAATCGCGTTGGTCGCCGGATGAAGGGTCACCGTGCGATTCGAACCGCTCCCCCCAAACACCACGCGCGCATCCGGCACAAGGGCGGTGTTCGTCGAGTAACCCGACACCGTCAGATTCGCCACAGCCGTGTCGGCGTCGCCCACCACAAACGGCAGCGGACCCACCACCGTGTCTTCGGTCGTGACGCGATCCGCAATGATCGAAATCGTGGGCGCCTTGTTGGTGAGTTCCGCAGGAATGGCGTTGGTGACTTCGTTGGAAAAGTTACTCTCAAGGCCGGACAGATTCCGAGCCGTGATCGCAAAATAATACGTGCGCCCTTCGTCCAGCCCGTAGACCGTCGCCGTCGTCACGTTGCCGACGTTGGTCGCCAGCGGATAGCCCCTGCTTTGGGTGCCGTAGTAGACCACGTACGCGCAGACGTCCGGCTCCGGATTCGGGTCCCACGCCAACGTCACCGTTTGATAACCGACGGCCATTGGGGTTCCAGCTAACAGGAACCATGCCGCAGCCACCATGCCGAGAAGGCGGCGACTTCGCTCAGCGAGGTGAGCCTTAAGATGGCTTCCTTGCCGAACGACGGTTAAAGTCATCGAGGCCTGACAGAGCACTCGAGGTGCCACGCAAAGCATTGTGCATGAGTGACTTAAAACGGTTCACTCTCTGTCCGCACACTGTGTTGTTCATAGACAATCCCCCAACCTAGCCGCTTTCATCGGTACAGAACCGTCCTGATTTTGGATGACCCCTCCGCAACACCACCGCGCTTCGCACACGGCACCCATGGCAATAATTTCCCACAACGCGAACATCGGACATCCTCCTGTCGTTGGGGTCGACTCGGTGGTCCTGATCATCCAACACCGCCGCCCAAGAGCCATTCGATGTTCGACGTTGGGCGTTCGGTGTTCGATGTTCGTCTTGCCGCGGTTCATGGGGAGTTTCCTCGCAAGACCTTGCGCGCATCGGAGCCATGAACCGGCGTGTGTAATTGAAAATTGAAAATTCAAAATTCAAAATTCAAAATTCAAAATTCAAAATTGCGGGCGCTCCGCGGGGGTTGCGCTTTGCCGGAGCGCTTGTTAAGGTCTGCGCGTTATGCCAACTGACGATATTTTACTCGAAGCGGAAGACAAAATGGTCAAGACCGAGGAGGTCGTGAAACACGAGTTTGCCAGCGTGCGCACCAGCAAGGCGTCGCCGGCCCTGGTTGAGAACATCATGGTCGAAGTCTACGGCTCGCAGATGCGCATTCGCGAGCTGGCCGGCATCACCACGCCCGAGCCCCGGATGCTCGTGCTGCAGCCTTGGGACGCCGCCTCGGTGCAGCCCATCGAGAAAGCCATTCAAAAGGCCAACATTGGCTTCAACCCCTCGGTGCAGGGCAAAATCATCCGCATCGTCATGCCCGAACTGAGCGAGGAACGGCGCCAGGAATTCGTCAAGGTCGCCAAACGCATGGCCGAAGAAGGGCGCGTCGCCGTGCGGCATGTTCGGCGCGACGCCATGGAGCAGCTCAAAAAGGAGGTCAAGAGCGGCATCATCCCCGAAGACGAGGAAAAGAATGCCGAAAAGGAGGTCCAGAAGCTGACGGATCAGTACGTTGCGAAGATCGACCAGCACCTGGCCGCGAAGGAAAAGGAGATCCTAACCGTCTAACGAGCGTCTTATGAAACGACGAACCTTCCTCAAAACCGTGAGCGGCGTGGCGGGCAGCCTCGCGCTCGGCCCCCAACCCCTGCTCAACGCCGCGCCCCAAGCCGCACCCGCCCCGGTGGAAACCGTGGCCGGTCTGCCACGGCGCGTGCTGGGACGCACGGGCCGGCGGTTGTCGATCGTCGGGTTTCCCGGCCTGTCGCTGATCCACTACTCCCAGAGCGAATGCGATGCCGGGGTGCGCAAGGCGTTCGACAAGGGCGTCAACTATTTCGATGTCGCCCCCGCCTACGGAAATGGCACCTGCGAGACACGCATGGGGGTGGCGCTCCAGGGACTCGACCGCAGCCAGTATTTTCTGGCGTGCAAAACGAAGATGCGGGATGCCGAAGGCGCGCGGAAGGAACTCGAAACCTCCCTGAGGCTGCTGAAGACGGATCATTTTGATTTGTACCAGCTGCATCATTTGGTGAAGCCGGAGGACGTGAAGAAGGCGCTCGGGCCGGGCGGCGCCCTCGAGACGTTCCTCAAGGCGAAGAAGGAAGGGAAGGTGAACTACCTCGGGTTCTCGGCGCACACCACCAAGGCGGCGCTGGCGGCCCTGAAGGGATTCAACTTCGACACGGTGATGTTCCCCATCAATTTCGTCGAGTATTACCTGCGCGATTTCGGCAAGGCGGTGATGGCCCTGGCCAACGAGCGCGGCGCGGCTCTGCTGGCCATCAAGCCGATGAGCCGCGGCGCGTGGCCGAGAAACGTCGAGCGCACCCGGAAATGGTGGTATCGCTCGGTTGAAGAAAAGCACGAGGTGGACCTGGCGTGGCGTTTCACGCTGTCGCAGCCCGGCGTGGTGGCCGGCATTCCGCCGTCGTTCCTGGACTTGCTGGACAAGGCGATCGACGCCGCCAAAGACTACCAGCCGCCCACCGCCGCCGACCTGGGCCAGTTGCAGACCATCGCCAAGAATTGCGAGTCCATTTTCGTCCGCGAGGAATCCATGGTGGCGGGAACCATGCCCTGCCATGGTCCCGCCTTCCCCGACAGCCCGCACGAATGCGGCGGAGGCCACTGGACGTGACGACGCCCGGCCGAACGCCCACGCGCCGCCATGCGCGGCCAACCACCAGGCCGGCTGCCCTGATCCTCGCCCTCCTCGCCGGCGCCCTCCCCGGTTCCGGCGCCGACGCCGCCCCGACTGCACCCGCCGCGCCCTCGGCGCGGGGCCGTCCTTTCTTTGCGTTGTGCATGGACACGCACGACGCCCAGCGCCGCTCGCTGGCGGCCCAGGCGGCGATGCTCAAGGAATTGGGCTACGACGGCGCCGGGCATCTCTGGCTGGACCAGGTGCCCGAACGGCTGGCCACACTGCACGCGGCCGGGTTGAAACTCTTCCAGGTATACGTGCGGCTCAGCATTGCGCCTGACGCCGATCCCCCCTTCGACCCGCGACTGAAGGAGGTGCTGGCGCTGCTCGACGGCCAAGAGACGATGCTCGCCGTGCTGATCACCGGCGGCAGGCCCTCCGACACGTCACGCGATGCCCGCGCCGTGGCCCTGGTGCGCGAGGTGGCGGACCTGGCACGACCGCGCGGCGTCAAGCTGGCCTTGTACCCGCACGTGGGAGACTGGCTGGAACGGGTGGAAGACGCCTTGCGTGTGGTCCGCCAGGCCGACCGGCCCAACGTGGGCGTCATGTTCAATCTGTGCCACTGGATCAAGGTGGATGCCGAGGAAAACCTCCGTCCCCTGCTCCGCGCCGCCCTGCCCCGTCTGTGGGCCGTGACGATCAACGGCTCCGACCGCGGCGCCGACCTGCGCGCGGGCAAAGGCCGCTGGATCGCCCCGCTGGACACGGGCGATTTCGACGTGGCGCACTTGATGCGGATCTTGAACGACCTCGGATATGGGGGGCCCGTGGGATTGCAATGCTACGGCATTCCCGGCGACGCCCGGGAACACCTCGCGCGTTCCATGACCGCCTGGCGCAAGCTCACGCTCACGCCGGCTCCGCCGCCGGCCGGCACGGTTCCCTATTGATCGGCCCCGCTGCCCGTGAACCGCGTTCCGCCAGGCGGAGGGTAGGGCGAGACTCCGTCGAGCCCAAACTTCCCGCGCAGGGATTGCTCATGTCAGGGCTCGACGGAGTCTCGCCCTACCGGGTTTAGAGGCGCGATATGTGCCGGCTGTCAGGCAGGATCGCGCCTACCCCTGGACCGGGTTCTGCTCCGCCGCGGGGCGGTAGAGTTTCTTGCCACGTTCCCAACCCGCCGAGCTGCACATTCCAACCACAACATGTTGTCGTTGGGAACCTGACACGAAACTAGCGAGGCGCGCCTCAGACCGTTCGAGGCGGCCGTTGGCATCGAGACGAAGGCGGGGTGGCGAGCGGCCCGAAAGCAACGGCGCCTCGCTCTGGAAAACCGCTTGGCGGTTTTCCCCCCACAAAAAGGTCTTGTTC
>JAFGQR010000097.1 GCA_016935555.1 Verrucomicrobiota bacterium | reverse complement strand
TGCGCATCTCAGATTTTTCCTTCTGGCTTTTCGTAATCCTAATCCTAATCGTATCTGGAGTATCGTTTCCATGCTGGTGGGGTTGATGAAGGCCAACTCCAACCATCGGTTGCACGAAGGCAGCTCGGAATAGGAAGCGCGATTAGGATTAGGATTAGGATTACGATTAGGATTACGATTACGATTAGGATTACGATTACGAGGCTGATCCGGAAAAAGCTGAGATGCGCCGCCCGGCAAGGAGCGTTACGAACATGGTTGCGCGGCCGGGTCCGGCCGTTTACGCTGTGTCCCATGAACCATCGTCATCCCTTCGCTATTGGGCGTCGTCAGTTCCTCTCCTACATGGCGGCCGCGGGTGCCATGGCCGGAGCTTCCTCGCTGTTGCGGGCGGCTTCCGGGGGCACAGGCCGCCTCAAGCAGGGCATCTGCCGGGGCGTGTTTCGAGGCATGAAGATCGACCTGGACGGGATGTGCCGCGAGGCTGCGCGCCTGGGGGTGGCGGGGATGGACTTGGTGGGGCCGGACACGTTCGCGACGCTCAAGAAGCATGGGTTGGTTCCCACGATGGTTCCCGGCGGCTCGGGCATCAAGCAGGGCATCAACAATCCCCAATACCATGCCGACATCGACCGCAAAATGCGGGACGCCATTCGCGCCGCGGCGGCCGCGGGCGCTCCGAACGTAATCGTATTGGCCGGCGACCGGGCGGGGATGTCGGACGCGGAAGGAGCGGACCATGCGGTGGCGTTTCTCAACGGGATCAAGGCGCTGGCGGAGGAGCAGCAGGTGACGCTCTGTATCGAGCTGCTGAACAGCAAGGTGAATCACCCGGGCTACATGGCCGACCACACCGCGTGGGGCGTCGACGTGTGCAAGCGGGTGAACTCGCCCCGGGTCAAACTGCTGTATGACATCTACCACATGCAAATCATGGAAGGCGACGTCATCCGCACCCTCCGCGACAACATCCAGTACATTGCCCATTTCCACACCGCGGGCAACCCCGGCCGCCACGAGTTCGACGACACCCAGGAACTCAATTACCCCGCCATCTGCCGCGCGATCGCCGACACCGGCTTCGAGGGCTTCCTGTCGCACGAATACACCCCAACCCGCGACCCGCTGGGCACGCTGGAAAAGATGATCCGGCTCTGCACGGTTTGAGTGCGCCGCCGCGGCGAAGACGGGCGCTCGCAGTTTCTTGCCAGAAATCCGCGAGTTTACGAACGTGTTGTGGGACGATCGACTTTTGAAGCGCCAACGGACGCCAAGGAAGCCCAAGGGAATCCAAGGTTTCCCAATTCGTGTTCCTCCGCGTTCAGTGGCGGTCAGCCTCAGGTCTGAGACCCGGCCTCATTGCAGTTTGTACCCGATCCGGCGCAGGAAATCCTTGCGCCACCGGATGTCCTCGTCGCCTTCCACACCCTTGGGCGAGGCACCATCCACCACGCCGAGAATGCCCCTGCCCTGCCCGGTCACGGCCACGACGACCTCCGTCGGATTGGCGGTGGCGCAGAAAACCCGGCACACTTCAGGCACCATTTTCACCGCATTCAGCACGTTGACGGGAAAGAAGCCTTCGGCCAGGAAGATGATGAAGGTGTGGCCGGCGCCGATGGCGCCGGCGTTGCGGCGGGCCAGCTCGATCATGGAGGGATCCGTGCCCGTCCAACGCACCAGGCATTTGCCCGATGCCTCGCAGAAGGCAAGGCCGAACCGGATGCCCGGCACCGCCTGCACCAGCACCTCATGGAGATCCTCCACCGACTTGATGAAATGCGTCTGTCCGAGAATGACGTTGACCGCCTCCGGCTTCTCGATGGCGACTGTCGTAAGCTCCATGGCCCCTGTGTAGGCGTTCGCACTGGCGCGGTCAATGCCGTTTTGTGGGATCGCACCGGACCGCGCCCGGTCCTCGGCGCGTCGTCCCGCATGATTCCCTCATGCCTGGCCTTTTTGGGCGTCAACCGGTCATTTCAGGCCAAGCCAAAGCCAACAGATCAACGGATAAAATGTAGATATTTCTTACATTGCACAGGTGACAGTTTGTTTGTAATGTGCTTATTCAAAATGGCTTATCACGAGAATGCGGGATTTGATAACCTACCTTGCAGTTTTGACAGCAAAGCTGGATTGCTGCAACCATCTCTTTATAAAGATGTTGCGCTTCAGACAGCGTCCGCATAACCCCTGCAAGTGTCGGCGGATCTTACAATCTGAACGTAGATTGAGTGCCGCAGCCAAACTAAGTAGTTTTTGTTAGCCGTTGCTTGTCAATAAGTCACATTGAGACAATCAGCCCGCACTTAGCAGACGGCATGAACTGTGCTCTTTTCAGATTGGGTATTTGTGTAATTGCTGATTTATACTAAGTAATTTGTTTATAAGAGAATCAAGCCTGCTACAAAGGTAGATCATGAGATTCAGACATTACTTCACAGTGCTTGCCAGTGCCTGCTTGATGGTGCACAGCGCCTCTGCCTTGACCATCTCGGATCCAGGTGTTGCGGGGACCATTGAACCGGGGACTGAAAACAGTTCTGTAGCCAATGAACTAGCTTGGGCAAACCATCTGCTAGGCTTAACAGGCACAGCCGCTACGGACAGCCATGATGCCAATGGTGATGGTCACGATGAACAGTACAAAACGGGTAGCACGGATTACAGCGGAAGTCTGACTGGTGGAACTCAGATCGGAGGTGGAAGTACTGACGTCTCCGCCTACGAATGGGTATTGGCCAAATATGATGGCCAGAACGCCGGGTATGTGCTTTTTAATGTGGCCGATTATGGCAACTCCATTCCGTCCACCAGCGAAACCATCTGGATCAGCAACATGCCACAGCAACAGGGTTACGCCCTCTCCCACTTTACCGGGTTCGGCTCCTCGACCAATGTTCCGGACGGTGGATTCTCATTGGGGCTGTTAGGGCTGGCTGTTGCAGGCCTTGGTTTGTTGCGTCGGAAACTGAGCTAAACCAGCGCCAGAGTATCATCTGTAAGCAATCACGCCGCTGATGACTTCAGCGGCGTTTGTGTATTCTGCCGACATGCTTGCCGTTGAAACGCCGCTGGTCAATGACGCGCCGACAGAACCGCCTCAATGGAACCATGGCACAGTCGGCGCGTTCACTGCAGCAGCCTGGTTGGCTGATGGAAACCTGGTGGAGCCACGGGGAGTCGAACCCCGGACCTTCTCATTGCGAACGAGACGCTCTACCAACTGAGCTATGACCCCACGCCAGGGTTGCCGGGCCCGCTGTGGCCCCTCGGGACCGCCGCCGGCGATCGCCCGCGGCACCCGGCCTGCCGGGCGTTACTATGCCGCCTTCCGGCGTGAGGGCAAGCAAAATTGGAACGTGCGCCCCGCAGTCGACGCCGAGTCTGTGCCTGCAAACCTGGTTGGCTAGTGTGGTGTCTCGTATGTCGCTATTTGCGAGACACCGCACTAGGTGCCGAGGCTTTCCATGAGGGTGATGAGGGGCAGGAACAGGGCGATGACGATGCTGCCGACGATGACGGCGAGGAACACGATCATGATGGGTTCGAGCAGCGAAGTCATGGCCGAAACGGCGTTGTCGACTTCCTCGTCGTAGGTGTCGGCGATCTTCATGAGCATTTCCGGCAGGGCGCCGGTTTGCTCGCCGACGTCGACCATGCTGACGACCATGGGGGGGAAGATGTTGGCGGCTTCGAGCGGGGCGGTGATGGTTTCGCCCTCTTTGACGCTTTCATGGACGGCGGCGACGGCGGAGCCGACGATGACGTTGCCGGAGGTTTCCTTGACGATGGTGAGGGCCTGGAGGATGGGGACGCCGCTGCTGACGAGGGTGCCCAGGGTGCGGGTGAACCTGGAGATGGCCACTTTGGTCAGGACGGGCCCGAAGACGGGGGCTTTGAGTTTGGCGGTATCGAACACGCGCCGGCCGGGGCGCGTTTTGACGAGCATGACGAGGCCGAAGATGACAGCGGCGGTGCAGGAGGCGGTGACGATGAAGTTGTTGGCGATGGCATCGCTGATGCCCAGGACCAGTTCGGTGAAGGTGGGCAGGCTTTTGTCCTTGCCCATCATTTCGGCGAAGATGTTGCGGAACTGGGGCACGACATAGACCATGAGGATGCCGAGGATGGTGACGGCGACCACGAGCACGGCGGAGGGGTAGAACATGGCGGCGACGACCTTGCCCTTGATCTTCTGGGCTTTCTCCATGAAATCGGCGAGGCGGGCGAGCACCACTTCGAGCACGCCGCCCAGTTCGCCCGCCTTGACCATGTTGACGAACAGGCGGTTGAAGATCTTGGGGTGCTGCGCCAGGCCTTCCGAAAAGGTGCTGCCCCCCTCGATCGAAATTGCCAGCTGGTTGATGACCCCCTTGAGCGTCGGATTCGGCTCCTGCTTCTCGAGCACGCGCAACCCGCGCAACAGCGGCAGGCCGGCGTCCACCAGCGTCGCCAGCTGGCGCGTGAACGTGGTCAGTGTCTTGGTGTTGACCCGCCCGCTCAACCCCGGAATCCGGATGTTGATTTTGATGTCGAGGGCGCCCTTCTTGCCTTTGGAGGGCGCGGTTCCCCTGGCCGCTTTGGACTCCGCCTTGTCCTTGCCCTTGATTTCGACGACCTTGGTGGGGAAATACCCCATTTCCTTGAGCCGGCCAATGGCTTCGTTTTGGCTGCTGACTTCGAGCGTTCCCTTGGTTTCCTTGCCGCGGGAGTCCAGGGCGACATAGTTGAATTTGCCCATGCGTTGACCTTTCGCTCTAGGTGTACTTGACCACTTCTTCGATCGTGGTGTCGCCGTCAAAGATGCTTCGCAAGCCATCCTCGCGCAAGGTGACCATGCCCAGCTCGACGGCCTTCTGGCGAAGCACCACGGTCGGCGCGCGCTGATTGATTAGACCGCGGATCGGATCGGTGTTCACGAGCAATTCGAAAATGCCTTTGCGGCCCTTGTAGCCGGTGTCGTTGCAGTTCTGGCAGCCGCGTCCGTAGTAGAACACCTTGTCGCCGATGTCGTGGGGCGAGAGGTTCAGCAGGGCCAACTGGCTCTCGGTCGGCTCAAAGGGGGTCCGGCATTTCTTGCAGATGGTGCGGACAAGCCGTTGGGCCAGAACGGCCATGAGGGTGGAGGAGATGAGGAACGGCTCCACGCCCATGTCGACCAGGCGCGTCACGGCGCCGGGGGCGTCGTTGGTGTGGAGGGTGCTGAGCACCAGGTGGCCCGTCAGCGAGGACTGTATGGCAATCTGGGCCGTCTCCAGGTCGCGCATTTCCCCGATCATGATGATGTCCGGGTCCTGCCGCAGAAAGGAGCGGAGGGCGCGTCCGAACGTCATGCCCACCGCCTCGTTGATCGCCACCTGCATGATTCCGTCGATGTCATACTCGACCGGGTCTTCGGCCGTGAGCAGTTTGACATCGATGGTGTTGACGCGGCGCAGGCAGGAATAGAGGGTCGTGGTCTTTCCGGAGCCCGTGGGGCCGGTCGCGATGAAAATGCCATTGGGCTGCTGGATGGCGTCGGTGGTGTAATCGAGCACCACTTTCGGCAGGCCGAGCCCTTCCAGATCGAGATTGACCGCCGAGCGGTCCAGCACGCGCAGCACCACCGACTCCCCGAATTGCGTTGGCAGCGTCGACATGCGCAGGTCGACCTGCCGGTTGGCGACGTGGAAGGTGATGCGGCCGTCCTGGGGGACGCGGCGTTCGGCGATGTTGAGGTTGGCCATGACCTTGAGGCGGGAGGTCACCGGCAGGGCCAGGTGCTTGGGAGGCGGCGACATTTCGTAGAGCGCCCCGTCGACGCGGTAGCGGATTTTGAACTCGTCCTCGAAGGGCTCGAAATGGATGTCGCTGGCGCGGTCCTGGATGGCCTGGAACAGCACGAGATTCACGAAACGCACGATGGGCGTCTCGTTGGCCAAGTCCGCCAGATCGTTGCCGTCGTCCCTGGCCGTCGCCTCCTCGGCCTCGCGGGCGATTTCCTGGTCGGCGCCCAGCTCCTTGAGGATCTGGCTGACGTTCTCGCTTTCTTCGCCGTAATAGCGGTTGATGGCCTGCTCGACGCCGGCGGGGTCGGCGACGACCACCTGGATTTCCTTGCCGATGACGTATCCGAGTTCGTCGAGCACCTGGGGATTCAGGGGATCGGCCAGGGCCAGCTGGACCGTGGAACCGTAGGTGCTGACCGGGATGCATTGGTACATCCGCGCCGTGGCGGGGGGCACGGTTTGGATGACCTCGTGCGGGATGTCGAGGTTGGAGAGCCGGACGACTTCGGTGCCCAGGTGTTCGGCGATGATCTGCAGCTGGGTGTCCATGTCGACCATTCCCATGTCCTGCAGCACCTGCATGAAAGGCTTCCCGCTGCGCGCCTGTTCCTGCAGCACCTCCTCAATCTGCAGGTCGTCCAGCAAACCGCGGTCCTTGATCAGCGCCAGCAGCGGGTTGTCGATCATAGCCATTATTTCCTGTGCCCGGCGCCGCCGCCCTGTCTGAGCGCCTGGACCTGGTCCATCTCGAGAAGCTTCTGGTGCACCGTCACGGGATCCTGGCACTTCGTGATCACTTCCTCCCGCGAAATCAAGCCGGCTTCGTACTTCTCCATGAGAAAGCCGTCCAGGGTGACCATGCCGAACTTGGCTCCGGTCTGGATGTCGGAGTTGATCCGGAACGTCTTGTTGTCGCGAATGAGCGCCGCGACGGAGGGGGTGTTGATCATGATCTCGAACACGGCGATGCGGCCGGGCTTGTCGGCGCGGGGCAGGAGCAGCTGCGAGATGACCGCCTGCAGCACCGTGGAGAGCTGGATGCGGATCTGCTCCTGCTGGTTGGTGGGGAACGCGTTCACGATGCGGTCGATGGTCTTCGCCGCGCCCGTCGTGTGCAGCGTCGCAAACACCAGGTGCCCCGTCTCCGCCGCGGTGATCGCCGCATCGATCGTCTCCAGGTCCCGCATCTCCCCCACCAGCACAATGTCCGGATCCTGCCGAAGGGCGCGTCGCAGGCCCTCCGCGAAATTGGGCACGTCCACGTTGACTTCGCGCTGGGTGATGACCGCCTTTTTGTGTTTGTGGTAATACTCGATGGGATCTTCGATGGTGATGATATGGG
Source organism: Verrucomicrobiota bacterium (assembly GCA_016935555.1). Lineage (GTDB taxonomy): Bacteria > Verrucomicrobiota > Verrucomicrobiia > Limisphaerales > JAFGQR01 > JAFGQR01. The sequence continues at coordinate 42,181 of JAFGQR010000097.1, read as the reverse complement.
CGTCTTCGCGCTCCTCGTTGATGATGTTGATCATCGAGGCGAGCGACGTGGTCTTGCCCGAACCGGTCGGCCCGGTCACCAGAACCAGGCCGCGCGGCTTGTAGAGCAGTTCCCGGATGGACACCGGAATGCCCAGCTGCTCCAGGGTCAGCAGCGTCGTGGGAATCTGCCGCAGCACCCCGGCGAAATTGCCGCGCTCCTTGAAGACGCTGACCCGGAACCGCGCCAGTTCGCCGAACGCAAACCCGAAGTCCACGGTGCCCTTCTCGCGCACCTGCTGGATGTGGTCTTCGGAAGCGATGCTGGAGACGAGTTCCTCGGTGTCGTCGGGTCTGAGGGGGGGGCCTTCGACGCGGTGCAGGATGCCGTGGAGCCGGATGACGGGCGGGATGTTGGTCCGGATGTGCAGGTCGGCGGCGCCTTCGGACACCATCAACTGAAGCAGATCGGACATGGAGTAGGACATATCACATCAAATGCACACGTTGCACATTGCCCGACAACCGGGCACCCCGGGGCCCGCCCGAGACCGCCCCGGGCCCCGGAGCGGGCCCCTGCGCGCCTCGCGGCCTCCTCGCCCGCCATGCCGCCCCCGGCCCATCAGTCCACGTCCCCCACGGTGGCCTTGATGACCTCGTCAGCCGTGGTGAGCCCCGCGATGGCCTTGCGGGTGCCGTCCTCGCGCAGCGTCCGCATCCCCATTTCCCGGGCACGCTGGCGCAGTGTGGACGACGACACCTTTTCGTAGATGAGCTTGCGCGCCTCGTCGTCGATGACAAAAATCTCGAAAATCCCCATTCGACCCCGGTAGCCGGTGCCGTTGCAGTTTGCGCAGCCCTGGCCGCGGCGGAAGGTGGCTTTTTCGAGCCTGGCGGTATCCAGATTGAGCATCTTCAGCTCGGATTCCGTCGGCTGGTAAGGCGCGGCGCATTTCCGGCAGACCTTGCGGACGAGGCGCTGGGCCATCAGGGCGCGGCTCGAGGAGGCGACCAGGAAGGGTTTGACCCCGATGTCGATCAGCCGGGTGACGGCGCTTGGGGCGTCGTTGGTGTGCAGGGTGGAAAACACCAGGTGGCCCGTCAGCGAGGCGTTGATGGCGATCGAGGCCGTCTCCAGGTCGCGGATTTCGCCGACCATGATCACGTTGGGCGCCTGGCGGAGCATCGAGCGCAGGGCTGCGGCGAAGGTGAGGCCGGCCTTTTCGTTGACCTGGACCTGGTTGATGCCGCTCATCTGGTATTCGACGGGGTCCTCGACCGTGATGATTTTCCGGTCGGGCCGGTTGATGAAGTTGAGGACCGAGTAGAGGGTGGTGGACTTTCCCGAGCCGGTCGGGCCGGTGACCAGCAAGATGCCGTCGGGCATGCCGATCAGCCGCTCGAACGTCTGCTGGTCGTCGGTGAAAAACCCCAGCTCCGGCAGGCCCAGCCGCAGGCCTTCCTTGTCCAGGATGCGCATGACGATGCTCTCGCCGTGGTTGGTGGGCAGGCACGACACTCGCAAGTCGATCATCTTGCCCCCCACGGATGTCTGAATCCGGCCGTCCTGCGGAATCCGCTTTTCCGCGATGGACATGTTGGACTGGATCTTGAGCCGGCTGATGATGGAGAGTTGCAACCGTTTGGGCGGCGCCTTCATCTCGTGCAGCACGCCGTCAATCCGGTAGCGGACCCGGAACGTTTTCGAGAGCGGTTCCAGATGGATGTCCGACGCCCGCATCTTGAACGCGTCCACAATCACCGAGTTGACCAGCTTGATGATCGGCGCGTCGGCGTCCACGGTGGCGCCGTCGTCGGTCTCCATGCCCGCCGCCGGAGCTCCGATTTCGACTTCGCCCTCCGTGATGTCCTGGATCATCTTGCCCACGCCATCCTCGGCGGCGCCGTAGTACTGGTTGAGGGCAGCCTCGATTTCCTCCTCGGAGGTGACGCGGATTTCGAGGTCGGCTTTGAGGAGGTGATGCAGGCTGTCGATGGTGCTCAGGTCCGAGGGGTCGCTCATCGCCAGGACAAGGCTGTTGCCGTGACGGAACACGGGCACCACCCGGTAGCGTTTCGCGATGTGCCGCGGCACCGAGCTGATCACCTCGTCCTCCAGCTTCATCCCCGCCAAGTTGATGATCTCGACCCCGAAATGGGACGCCTTGGCCAGCGTGACGGTCGCCGGATCCACCACGTGGCGCTCAAGCATCAACTCGAGCACGCCGCGGCCCGCCGCTTCCGCCTCCGCCTGCAGCGGTTCCACCTGCTCGGCGGTCACATAACCCAGCTCGATCAGCTTGTCGACCAAATAGTCGTCTTTGCCTGCCACAACCAAAATCCCGTTCGCAGAACGTTTTGGAAAACCCGGCCAGTGTAGTTCCCCGCGCCTTGTTGTCAATGCGCAGACTGCAAATGCCACGGCAATCCCGGCCCGTGCGCCAGCTTCCGACGCAGCATGTCCCAGCCCGCCCGCCGCCGCAAGCTCAAGTCGCCCCCGGGGTTCGAACACTCCGCGTCCGGCCGCATTGCGCCTCCGGCTCAACCCGGACCGCGGCGACGCCCTCCGGCGGCGGCAATTCAAGGCCGGCGCGCAGGAGCCGATACCTTGGGTGGGGGCGAGCGTCTCGCCCGCGCCGAATAACATGAACACCAGAACGAAGAACCGCATTCGGGTCGTGGTCTTGGCCGCGCTGCTCGCCTGGCCCGGGATCGAAACCTGCCGGCTGATCGTGGCCAAGCGCCAACTCAACGCGTGCGAGCAGCAGCAGCACGCCGTCATGCTGCGCCTGGCCCAGGCCCAAAGCGCCCAGATGGCCTCCCAGCCGGCCCAGCCATAGCGCGCCCCGCCAGGCGCCATCCCCGCCGTCCTGCGACGCGCCACGCCCGGCGCGCCAGCCCCTTCGCTGCTCGCGCGCCGGCCCATGCGCCGCCGCCCCGCTTCCGCCCGCTTCAAGCCCCACAGGGCTGGCGGCCCCGCCACGTTCCACCCCGGGTGCGGGCGGCGAGGCCGTCCATGCGCCTCGAGGGCAGGCGGCCGTTACCGGTGCCGGCTGTTCAGGATTCGGCGCATCATTGTGTTGCCAGAAGGCCCACAGTGTGGTGTAGTGCGACGGCCGATGCGGTCCACTGGACGGGCGGCGTGCGGCAGTACATTATTGAGCCATTGAAAAACACGATGATCTACGAACCCGACACGGCCGTCATGCGCAAGACCCTGGAATTGTGCGAGACCATCCTCAACCAGCCGGAGTTCCACTCCATGCGCCAGCGCATCGATGCCTTCATGGCCGACGCCACCGCCCAGGAACGCTACCAAACCGTCGTGAGCCAAAGCCACGAACTGCAGCGCAAACAGCAGCAGGCCCTCCCCCTGTCCGAACAAGAAATCAGCGCGTTCGAGCAAAACCGCCAGGCGCTGCTCGACCATCCGGTGGCCCGCGGCTTTCTCGACGCGCAGCAGGAGATGCACACCGTTCAGGAAACGGTCACGCGTTACGTGTCGAAAACGTTCGAGATCGGCCGCGTGCCGGAGCCCGCGGACATGGTGAGCTGCCAGGGCTGCAGCTGCGGGCACTAGGCCGGCCGGAAGGATTCGCCTGGTTGAAACGTCAACCCGCGAGCATCGTCACCCGGACCGGCGACGCCGGCACGACCGGCCTGATGTACCAACGGCGCGTCTCGAAAGCCCATCCGCGCGTCGAGGCCACGGGCAGCGTGGACGAGTTGAATAGCGCCCTGGGCATGGCCCGGGCACTCGCCGGAAACGCGTCGGCTGCCCAATCCCTTCGCGCGGTCCAGCAGGATCTCGTGACGGTGATGGGCGAACTGGCCACCGTGCCCGAAGACCTCGAACGCTACACCCGCGACGGCTACCCGCGCGTCACCCCCGCGCTCACCGCCAAGCTCGATCACTGGGTGCAGACGCTCGAAACCCAAAAACCCGCTTTCCGCGGATGGGCCATCCCGGGAGATTCCCCCGCCGCCGCCGCGCTTGATGTCGCCCGCGCCGTGTGCCGCCGGGCCGAGCGCCGCGTGTGCGCACTGGCCAATGCCGGGCAGTTGCCGAACCCGGAGATCCTGGTGTTCCTGAACCGGCTGTCGGATGCGCTCTGGCTGCTGGCGCGATGGGCTGAAGGGCAGGCGGCGCCCGGCGTTGCGAACGGCGGGCTCCTCACGGCGCCGCACCCGCCAGCAGCCGGATCCGGTAAAACACGGTTTCGTCGCCGGTTTCGAGCAGGGCCGCGATACGGTTCGTAGTCGCCTCGCCGACGGCCATCCAAGTTGACGAGGTCAGCGACGTGGCCCGCTCCACTTGGTAGCGATGAACGAGATTGGTCGCCACGGGAATCCCGCCGACCAGTTCGACCAGCCGGCTGTTGGGACCTTCCCACGTCAGCGCCACCTTGCCTTTGGCGCGCGCGATCGTGCACACCCGCGGTTTGGGATGATAACCGATCACGCCGCGCAGGGGCATGGAGGCCTGCCAGTAGGTCTCCGCCCAGTTGCTCTTGACGCCGTCGCCGCTGCGCCAGCTGGTTCGATAATACACGTAACGCTTGCCATACTCGGGTTGCTCCAGGTAGCCATACGCCAGCATCCCGTGAAGAGGCGGGTTGCCGCGCGCGATCGTCGGATGGCCCGGCAGCCTGCCCGGGCGGTTCGCGGACAGCACCGTGAAGGATTGCAGAAACAACAGCACCGGCCAGCCCGCGTCAATCTCCGCCTTCAAATCCTCATACGTGAACCCCAGACCCGGCAAGACCGTGGAATTGAAATCCGTCAGCTGCGTGAACACGTCGGCGTCGTAACCCCGGGACTGCGTCCAGGCGCGCAGGCCGGACTGGAGGTCGCGTGCGGGCAGACCGGCGTTGGCGGGGGGGGTGAAGTTATGCCGGAGGCTGCCGGTGGGATCCCAATACGCGAAGACGTAGCCGTCGATGTTGCCGTCGCACTCGCCGTTCATGTTGGTCCAGCGTTTCTGGTTCAATCCGATGAAATCGCCAACGCAGTCGGGCGGATGCTCCGTCCGGTTGGAGCGGACATGGGGATCGTCCAGGGTCCATTCGTAATCGTCCCAGTAGTCGTCCCAATGGCCCGGTTGATCGCTCGGACGCCCATCCAAGCCCTTCTGCGAAGCCCACAGCGAACGAATGGCCGCATCGGCGCCGTAATCCGACAACGGCGCCACCCCTCCCCCGGTCAGCCCCGTGTAGAAGCCGTCCATGCCGTTCCGATCCCAGTAACCCATGAGGTTCCCGCACGCCGTGCCAAAACAGCCCGCGTGCCAGTTGTAATCGGGCACGTCCAACAGCACGACCTCCCGTTCGGCGCGCAGGGGAACCCAGGCGCAACACACTCCAAGCAGTGCGCCCGCCCACGAGCGGAGCCGCCGCGGGACGGTTCGGTTCGGCGATGATCGATGCGGCATGACTGCCTCTTTATACCTCACCCGCCCCCGTTGCGCCAGCGGGTGCGCACGGAATTTTCGGCCGCCTATGAACCGGCCACGAGCCGGGGGCGCGCGCCGGCGACCCCGTGCCGGGCGCCGCGGCGGCGAACCGGCCCTTGCGCGCGGAACCGGGCCAGCAGGCCGGCATGATCGGAGAGCCAGAACGGCGGGGTGTCCTGGAACTGCAAGGCGACGCGCCCGATGTCGAGCAACTGCAAGGCCGGACCGCGGAACAGCACAAGGTCCAGACGCCAGACGAACGCAACCCCGGGATCGGCCAGCCACGGGTCATGCCCCCAGGTCAGACCCGGATCCAGCGGATGCGCCACGGTCCAGGCGTCGGCCAGACACTGGGTGAGCAGGCCGTAGGCGGTGGTGCCGTCGGTGCCGTTCGCGTCGGAGTTGAAATCGCCGGCCAGGACGACCGGCAGGGGCGTCTGCGCCGGGCCGGCGAGCAACTCGAGCGCCTGGGCGGCTTGGACCGGAGCCGCCGTGTTCTCCTCGAGATGCGCGTTGATGAAGCGCACCTCGCGTCCGCGCGTGATGACATCCACAGCGCACCAGCCCCGCGGGATGCTGACCCCAAGACCCGGAAGCGGCAGCGCCGCCTGAAAATTGCCCGCCTGCGGCCGGCGGACGCGCAGATGCCCCGACGGCGCGTCCATGCGGGCGAGGATGACGTCGTGATCGGTGAGCCGGACATCGGCAAAGACGGAGCCGTCGCCGATGGGCATTGGCAATTCCATGTCGAAATTGGTGGCCACCGCCACGGCGGCGTAATGCAGTCCCAAGGCGTCCAGGTTGGCCAGCAGGATTTCCAGGTAATCCCGGTCCACGTCCGTGGCCGGGCTCGAGCCGCCCACGACGAAATCCCCCGGGACCTGCATCCGGATGAGCGCCACCTCCTGCAAGGCGATCAGGTCGGGCCGGGCGGCCGCGATTTGCCCGGCCAGCGCCTCGGCGCGCCGCGGAAAGTCCGACGCAACGATCGTTTGGTAAATCTGGGCGACGCCCATCAGAAGGTTCAAGGGGAAGCTCGGGTCCGTGGGATCCAGCCCCAGCACGGGGGTGAACTCGGCTCCGACATAAAGGTTCTGGTCGAAGATGACAAGGTCGCGGATGCCCCGAGGTGTACTGCGGTCCGGCGATCCGGAGAATACTGGAGCCGCTTGCGCGGCGGTGGCGCACAGCAACGCCAGCGCCAGCGCCCCTGCCGCCCGCCGGCGCCATGAGGGCGCCGCGGCCGATGAATTCAGAAGGCATGCTGCCGACAAGCGAATGGCAATGGTGTTCATATTGGGCCGGGGTTGGGATGTCTTCAGCCACACCTTACTCCCGCGGGCAGATCTGTCAACGATGGTCTGCACGACTGTTGGCGCGCGGCCCATGGGGCGCCAAGACGGGCGCGGCGGCGCTTTAGATCCTACTGGCGAAAATGGCAACCATGTATCTCTCAGGAATTGAGAATTGAGAATTGAGAATTGAGAATTCAAAATTTCAAATATCGTTGGCTAATTTTCAGGACGCTCGCCCTGGGGGGCCATTTTGACGAGCCGGGGATCGAACTGGCCCAGAATTCGAACCAGATCGCTTTGCGCCGCCATGACTTCGCGGATGTTCTTGTAAACGAGAGGATGCCTCCGTGCATCTGAGCTTCAAGGGCAAACGCCGGGCCGCTTTCTATTGACCCCGGAACCCGGTTGCGCTAACGTGCATTGCTCGCCAGGTTCCTGGTGGAAAATGCGGGCTAAAAGCGTGCGAGTCCGAAATGAAAGGAACAATGATGAAATCACTGATGCGACCTCAACGATCCAACCTCGCCGCGCTGGTGGGATTGATCCTCGGTGCCGTGCCGTTCGCCTTGCCTGTCATGAGCGCCGAGGGCCCTCCGCCCGGTGATATCCGACGCGAATCCGAGGAACTCGTCCAGCGTGCCCGAGAACTCAAGGAACTCGGACGCCACGACGAGGCCAGCCAAAGCATGCGCGAGGCGGAAGCCCTCCGGGCCAAACCCGACCGCGGCGAACGCGGACGCGGCGAACGTACGCTGCGACCGGCCATGGGCGACGAACCGCTGCGGGACAGGTCTCCTGGCGAGCTGCCGCCCCGGGGCGAGCCGGATTCTCCGATGCTGCACGCCAAGCTCCACCACCTGCACGCGGCCATCGGGAACCTGCATTCGGCAGGAATGCATGAGGTGGCCGAACGCCTCGGCGATGCCGCCCGCGAACTCGAAAACCAAATCCACCGCCGCCAGGAGCATAAGCCGTTCGAGGCCGAACGCCCCGGATCCGAACTGGAAAGTCTCCGCGCCGAGGTGCAGGAACTCCGCCATGCCGTTCGCCGCCTCAACGCGCAATTCGACGAGTTCAGACGCGAGCAACGCTGATCCCCGGCCCGGACCCAACCCAAAGAAAAAGCCGGCTTCGACACCGAAGCCGGCTTTCGGAAAGGTGGTCCGACGGCCTCAGGGCGTCGCGTAATCGCGGCCGCCTTCGGGCACTTCGCCCGAACTGTCGGGGGTGATTTCACCGGGGGTCCCGGACAGCGGGACAAAGGGGAGACCGACGCGCGGAGGGGGCATCACGGGCATCGCGGACGCGACGACGGCGGACTCGGCCAGCCGGGCGACGCGTGTGGTGCCGGCGGAGGTGGCTGCGGAGGCGAGCACATTGGGCACCGTGGCGGCATCGCCGCGCGCGCGGGCGGCGGCTTCGAGGACATAGGGTTTCATTTCGGGGACGGCGAGGGTGATGGCGCCCAGGATCTCGCTGCCCAGCGCGGGCACGGCCGCGGAAGCCGCGTTGGCCACGGTCTGGTATTGGTAAGGCAACGCACGACAGACGGAGTAAACGATGCGGCCGGCTTCATTGGGTGCCGCCGAGGCGGCGGCTTTGACAATCGCAGCCGTCATCTTGGGCTGCAAGGCGCATCCACGCGCCGCCGCAACAGCGGCCAGTTCCGGCACCGCCCGCGCAATCGCGCCCACCACCGCCGGGGTCGAAGTCGGGTGGGTTGCCACGGCGGCTTCCACCAGTTGAACGGCTCTTGTGTTTTGCGCGCTCTTCTCACCCTGGCTCACGAGCCTCGCGCATTGTATTGGAAGATCGAGGGGCTTCACCAAGCTCAACGACGCTGCATAAGGATTGACTTGGGCCTCCTCCTTGGCCTGAACGCTAATCGATGCCGCCGTCAGAACGGACATCGCAAAACATATAAACTTCTTCATGGTTTTGTTTGCGTCTGGTGATTCTCGCGTTTCTTCAGACAATGAAATCACCTAAATGAGTAACAGAGCCGCCAGCCGTAGTCAACCTATTTTTCAAGGATTTGGGTCCCGAATTCCCCGTTTTCTTTTGGCCGCCAGGCCCCCGCGACAACGCCGCCAAGCCTCATTTCAATCGGTGTCCGCCCATTCGTAAGCCCTTGACGCAGCGGCCCCAAAACCGTGCCCGCCCTCCCATCCCGCAAAACAGGGGTTGCAGTCGTCTCTCGAACCCTTTACAACCTTCGCATGTCAACGCGCTCGTTTCCTGCCGGTGACCGCCATGTCGCGTCTCCCCGCCGGTCTTCCCCTTCCCCACTCCCGGCCTCGGCCTTGTCGCGCCGGCGCTTTCTGAAACAGGCCGCGCTGGCCGGCGGCGCCATTGCCGTGCCCGGCTTGATTCCCGCGTCGGCCCTGGGGCGCGACGGTGCCGTGCCTCCCAGCGAGCGGATCATCATGGCCGGCATCGGGCTGGGGGGGCGCGGCGGGCATGATTTGGGGTGGATGATGCCCGAGAAGGATGTGCAGTTCGTGGCCATCTGCGATCCCCAAAAGGCACGCCGCGAGAACATCAAGCGGATCATCGACAACCGCTATGGCAACCACGACTGCGCCATGTACAGCGACTTGCGCGAGTTCCTGGCCCTGCGCACCGACATCGACGGCGTGCTCATCGCCACCGGCGACCGCTGGCATGCGCTGGCCGCCACCCTCGCCATGCGCGCCGGCAAAGATGTCTATTCCGAAAAGCCATCCGCCATGACCATCGCCGAAGGCCGCGCGGTGGTGGAAACCGCCCGCCGCCACCGCCGGGTTTACCAGACCGGCACCCAGCGGCTGAGCGAGGGCAACTTCACCTTCGCCAACGAACTGCTGCGCCTGGGCTACCTCGGCAAGGTCCACACCGTTCGGGCCCATATCGCCCCCTGGGATGCGGCAGAGATGCGCCACGACTGGCTGCCCGCCGAACCGCTGCCGCCGAAGGACGTCTGCGACTGGGATCAATGGCTGGGGCCGTGCCCGTGGCGCCCCTACAACTCCCAATACGTGCGCGGCGGGTGGCGCGGCCACTACGATTTCCACACCAGCTGCATCGGCGAATGGGGTGCCCACACCTTCGCCCAGTGCCAGGTCGCCATCGCCGCCGCCGACACCTCCCCCATCGAATATCAGTATGTGAACAACGACAGCGGCGACGGCATGGTCACCCGGTTCGCCAACGGGATCCGGATGATCCTTAACCGCGGCGGCTGGCAAGGAACCGCCGGCGGCTGGAAAGGCTCCTGCGGCGTCTGCTACGAAGGCACCGAAGGCTGGGTGTCCGTTGCCGACGGCTATTCCAAATGCGAAGTCTCCAACCCGGCGTGGCTGGCCGAGCAAAACAAGCTCGTGCGCGATTACATGGAACGTACCCAGCGCCCCATGAGCCATGTGCGCGACCTCCTCAATTGCATCAAGTCCCGGCGCCAGCCCATTGCCAACCCGAGCATGATGCACCATTCCATGACCACCGTCCACGCCGCCAACATCTGCATGTGGCTCAAACGCGACATGAAATTCGACCCCGTCCGCGAGGAGTTCATCAACGACGCCGACGCCAACCGCCTCCGCTCCCGCGCGATGCGCGACCCCTGGATTGTCTGACGCCGAAGCCCCATCCCCATCCGCAACTTTTTTTTATGCCAAAATCCACATCGACTCTCGTTGGGCTGGCCGCTGTCCTCGGCGCCGCCGTGTTCTGTGTCTCAGGCCAAACGGTCGTGCCCGTCACCAAGGCGCAGGAAGCCAAACTGATCGCCGTCCTCAAATCCGATGCGCCTCGAAAGGAAAAGGCCGACGCCTGCCGCCTGCTGGCGCTTGTCGGCACCAAGGACGCCGTTCCGGTCCTGGCCGGCCTGCTTGCGGACGAGGAACTCAATCACATGGCGCGCTACGCGCTGGAACCGATCCCGGAACCTGCCGTCGACGAAGCCCTGCGCGCGGCCCTGGCCACCCTCAAGGGCCGCCCCCTGGTCGGCGTCATCGGCAGCCTCGGAGTCCGCCGCGACTTCAACGCCGTCGGCCCCCTCGCCCCGCTGCTGAACGCCCCCGATGTCGAGGTGGCCCGGGCCGCCGCGCGCGCCTTGGGGAGCATCGGCACCCCCACGGCCGCCGAAGCCCTCATGAAGGCCCTGCCCACCACACCGGCCGGCTCGCTGCTCGACGTGTGCGAAGGCTCCTTCCGATGCGCCGAAACCCTGCACGCCCAGGGACAACACCAGCCCGCCGGCGCGATTTACGACCGCCTTCTGGCCACACCGGGCACCCCTCACCAGGTGCGCGGCGGCGCCTTGCGCGGCGCCATCCTGACCCGGGGTCGGGACGGGGTTGACGTGCTCAAGGAATACCTGCGGAGCAAGGACTATATCCTCTTCTCCGCCGCGGTCCAAACCGCCCAGGAACTCCCCGGGTTGGACGTCACCCAGGCGCTCGGCGCCGAACTCGGCCGCCTCCCCGACGACCACGCCATCCTCGTGATTCAAACCCTCGGCACACGCGGCGATGCCGCCGCCGTGCCCGCCCTCGCAACCGCGGCAACATCCGCCCCCAAACCGGTGCGCCTGGCCGCACTCCGCTCCCTCCCCATGCTGCGCGGATCCGCCGCCGCCCCCGTCCTGGTCACCCACATCGGCGATGCCGACCGCGAAGTGGCCGGCGCCGCCCAGGAAGGCCTCGCCAGCCTCCCGGGCAAGGAGACCGACGACGTCGTCCTCGGCATGCTCAACAGCCCCGACAAACGACACAAGCTCGCCGCCATCGAATTGATCGAACGCCGCTACATGACCGCCGCCGTCCCCGCCTTGCTCAACGCCGCCGCCAATGCCGATCCCCAAATCCGCACCGCCGCCCTCCGGCGCGTGGGTTCCCTGGGCTCCTCCGCCGACTTGCCCAAACTCCTCGACGTGTTCGCCTCCCTCAGCCGGCCGGACGACCTCGACGCCGCCGAGCAGGCGCTCAACGGCCTGTGCGGCAAACACCAAAACGCCGAGGCCTGCGCCCAACAACTCACCGCCTCCCTCCGCAACGCCCAGCCCGCCCAAACCCCAACCCTCCTGCGCGTGCTCAGCGTCGTCGGCGGCCCCGTCGCCCTGAAAACCGTCCGCGCCGCCGTGGCCGACACCAACGCGGACATCCGCACCGCCGCCATCCGGGCCCTGGGCGCCTGGAAAACCGCCGACGCGGCGCCCGACCTGCTCGAACTGGCCCGGTCCGCCCCCAACGCCACCGACCAAACCCTGTGTCTGCGCAGCTACCTGGGCCTGGCGTCCAACGCCGACATCCCCGTCGGACAACGGCTTCACATGTGCCAGCAGGCCGCCGAACTTGCCCGCCGAACCGACGAAAAGAAAATGCTGCTCTCCGCCTTGGGCAGCTTGCCCGCCCCAAAAACCTGCAGCCTGATCCTCCCTCACCTCGACGACCCCGCCGTCAAAGAGGAAGCCGCCGCCGCCATCGTCGCCGTCGCCGACAAGCTGCTCAACCGCAAGGACGCCAACAAAGTCGCCGCCAGCCTCGTCAGTCCCCTCGAGAAAGTTGCCCAGACGACCGCCAACCAGGAACTGGCCAAACGCGCCAACGCCCTGGCCCAACAGGCAAAAACCAAGGCCGGCCAATAAACCGCCACCGGCCTCCGAGGCTCAGGCTACTCCAACACGGCATCCGTCCGCGCAGAGGACAGAACATTGTGCTGCTCTCACAGGGAATTCTGCTCGCGTTCGGCTGCCGGGATCAGCACACTTTCCGGCGACACCATAAAGAACGAGAAAGACCAATAATGAAAACCTCGCCAAACATGTCCGGATGCGCCTGCTGCCCCATGAATCGCCGCCATTTTCTCGCCCGCAGCGGCGCCGCCGCTGCCGGCGCGGTCAGCGCCGTGACGGCTCCGTCGTGGCTGGGCGCAGCCTCCGCAGCGGGCAAGACCCGGATTCATATTATCTACGCGCTGCACGGTCCCCAGCAGACCGGGCCGGACTGGCCGAACAAGGGCTTCGATTTTGTCCCGGTCATGGATCACCTCACCTTGGAGCTGCGCCGACAGTGCCCGGGGTTCGAGTTTTCCACCTCGATGGCGACCGGTCCGGAACAGGCGAAGCAGATTCTTGAGGCGGACAAGGGGAAGGGCATGGATGGCTACCTGGTTTGCCAGATGAACTGTTGGAACCGCGTCGTCCAGACCATTGCCACCTCCGGCAAACCCGTGATCTACGCCGACTTCAAGTTCGGCGGCAGCGGCGGGTTCCTCGTCTACACCGCCGGCTTTCTGCGCGGCAAGACGCCGAATGTGGGGTTCGTCGCCTCCTCCGAGATCGGGGACCTCGTCGCGGCCGTGAAATGCTTCGAGACGGTCAAACAAGGCGGGTCCGTGGCCGATTTCATGGCCGCCACCACCCGGGCCCGGCTCCGGCACACCCCGAAACCCGGCGATCTGACGGGCATCGCCGACAGGCTCCAATGCCTCAGCCCGGACGAATGCCTGCGCCGCTTCAAGGAATCCAAAATCCTCGCCGTGCGCGACCAGGACGCCGGCGACGCCGGCGACATCATGGGCATCAAGGTGGTCCGGGTGCCGTTTGCCGAAATCAACGACGCCTGGAAAGCCGCCGACAAGGACCAGTCCAGGGCGGTCGCCGACCAGTGGGAGAACAACGCGACCGAGGTGATCGACGTGTCGCGGGAAACCCTCGAGGCGTCCGCAGCCATGTACCTGGGAATGAAATCCGTGATGCGCAAACACGGCGCCAACGCCATCACCATCAACTGCCTCGGCGGCTTCTACGGCGGCCACATCCACGCCTACCCGTGTCTCGGCTTCCACGAGCTGAACAACCAGTCCCTCGTCGGCGGCTGCGAATGCGACGTCCGTTCCACAGCCACCATGGTGGCCGGCATGATCCTCACCCAGGGCCGGCCGGGTTACATTTCCGACCCGGTCCTGGACACCGCCAGGCGCCAGATCATCTACGCGCATTGCGTCGCGTCGAACAAGGTCTTCGGCCCCCGGGGCCCGGCCAACCCCTTCACCATCATGACCCACTCCGAGGACCGCCAGGGCGCTTCGGTGCGGTCCGTGTTGCCCGTCGGCTACATGACCACCTCCCTCGAGTTCGAGAAAAGCCGCAAGCAGGTCATCCTCCACCGCGCCAAGGCCGTCGCCAACGACCCGGATGACCGCGCCTGCCGCACCAAACTGTGCGCCGAACCCGTCGGCGACTTCGAGAAGCTGTTCCGCGAATGGGACCAGTGGGGCTGGCACCGCGTCACCTTCTACGGCGACCTCAAGGAGCCCGTCTACGCCCTGGCCGACGCCCTCGGCTGGAACGTGCTCGAAGAAGCCTAGCGAGGCGCGCCTCAGACCGTTCGAGGCGAAGGCCGCCCCCGCACGGCGGGGGTGTGGCTGCCGTGACTTGGGCGGAGGCGCAGACGCGACTGCGGCACGGCGCTCCGCCACCGTCACCCCCCGGATGCACTGTCGTCGCGGCATCGTTGCGGATTGGGTTTGCCAAAACCCACGCGCTCTGGCAATTCATTGCCGCATCATGAAACCACTCGTTTCCCTGGGACGTTGCGCCGCCGCAGTCCTGGCCGCCTCAACCGCTGCACCTCACGCCGCCGAATCCCATGCCCCGCCGCTGGCCTGGTACCATGCCGCCGGCGCGACGCGAATCGCCGCGGATGCCAACAGCGCGACGCTCCGCAAACTGGCCGCGCTGCCCGAATGGCGCGTTTTGCGCGACCAGGTTTGGACCAAGCTCCAACAGGCCCCGTTCGCCGCCCTTCGCCGCGACCTCCCCAAGGACGCGCAACAGCTCCCCGACCTCTGGCGCCCCCTCATCGGCGATGTCTTCGGCGCCGAATCCGTCGGCGCCGTCCGCCACACCGGCGGCCGGCACGAAGTGGCCCTGGCCGTCCGCCTGCCCGAAGCCAAAGCCGCACTCTGGAACAGCAACATCGCCGCCATCGCGCGCGCCTGGAAACTCCCCAAGCCCGCGCCGCTTTCCGTTCCAAACGCGTCAGGATGGGAAACGCGGGCTCCAGCCGGCGCGGTGGGTGTTCAGCTGGCCCGGGTGCGCCAGTGGACGGTGATCGGCCTGGGGCAGGCTCCTCTGACGCTCGCCCCGGCGTGGGTTGAAGTCATTGCCCGTTCCGGCCAGCCGGCGCCTCCGCTGGAGGACAGTTGGCTCGAAGTGCGCCTCGATTTGCCGCGGCTCGGCCGCGCCTTCCCCGGACTGGCCGCCCTCGGCCTCGCTCCCGCCGAAGTCCGGGTCGTCCCGAAGGACGGGGTGCTGCGAACCACGGCCCGCCTGCGCTTTCCGGGGAAGCTGGCTTGGACGCATGAGCCTTGGAACATTCCCACGAACCTGGTCACCGAGCCGCTGATCAGTTTCATGGTGGCCCAGGGGATTGCGCCCTGGCTCAAGAGGCTCCCGGGCTTTTCCGAGTTGGGCCTGGAGACCGTGCCCAACCAGGTCGCGCTCTGGGGCCAAGTCAATCCGCATGTGCAATCCATTGCCACCTGGCCGGTGCCCGACGCCACGAATGCGATGGAGCGACTGCACAGAACGCTGCCGGGCTGGATGCAACGGCACTGCCAGGTCGCCCCGGGCGCATTCCTCTGGGTGAGCAACGCCCACACGATCGTGTGCCGTGCCGTGCCGTTCGTGTTCCCCTCGCTCTCCCCGCTGACCGACGAGGACCAGCAGTATCTCCTGAGCTGTTTCTTTCCGCCGGTGGCCATCACCAACCCGCCGCCGCCCGAGCTTTACGCGCAGTTTTTGGGTCCCGGAACCACCAACCTGTTTTACTATCACTGGGAACTCACCTCCGAACGCCTGCCCCAAATGAGCCGGCTTTGGCAGCTGATCGACATTGCCCGAAACCGCGTTCTCCCCTCGTCCAACCAGCCTTCGGTGCGTTGGCTGCTGGCCGCGGCGCCCCTGCTCGGCAATGCCAGCACCGAGGCCCGCCAAACCGCCGAGAGGGACGTCACGGTGACCCGCCGATCCCACCTCGGCCTCACCGCCCTCGAAATCGCCACCCTCCTGCGCTGGGTCGACTCCAGCGGCTTTCCCCTCACCTTTGCCCCGCCCCCTGCCTTCAAACACAACCCCCCGCCCGCCGCCGCGCCGACGCCCTCCCCGAAGCCCCGGCCCCCGGGGAAAATCAACCCCCGCACCCCATGAAACTCGGCGTCAACATCGACCACGTCGCCACGGTCCGCGAGGCCCGCTACCACGGCCGCCTGCGGGGCGAACCTGACCCGGTTCAGGCCGCCCAATACTGCGAGGCCGCCGGCGCCCACGGCATCACCGCCCACCTCCGCGAGGACCGCCGCCACATCCAGGACCGCGACGTCCGCGCCCTGCGCCGCAGCGTGCGGACGCGGCTGAACCTGGAGATGGCGAACACGCCCGGGATTGTGGCCATTGCGCTGAGGCTCAAGCCGGACATTGTCTGCATCGTGCCGGAGCGGCGCCTTGAAGTGACCACGGAGGGCGGCTTGGAGGCCGCAGGCCAATGGCGCGCCCTGGCGCGCACCCGCCGGCGGATGAACCGCGCCGGGATCGACGTCAGCCTGTTCATCGCGCCGAATCCGCGCCAGGTGGACGCGGCCGTCCGCATCGGCGCCCAGTTCATCGAATTGCACACCGGCGCCTATGCGGAAGCCTTTGCCCGTCCCGCCGCCCGCCGCCGCGAGTTGCGCCGCCTTGCGGCTGCGGCCCGCCAGGCCCACGCCTCAGGCCTGCGCGTCAACGCCGGACACGGATTGAACTATGCGAATGTCCCCGAGCTGTTCGGGGTGCCGCACCTGGTGGAGTTGAACATCGGCCATAGCATCATCAGCCGCGCCATCTTCGTCGGCCTCGAAACCGCCGTCCGGGAAATGCTGGACACGATGGCGGGCTACCCCGGCTGAGCGCCGCGGCGGCGCCTGCCAGACCGCCGGTAGGACGCGGGCGGCGAAGCCGCGGCGGGGCCGGGGGCGGAGCTGCCGAGGGTGCGCTTCAGTTCGCGGATCTGGTCGCGCAGAAGGGCGGCTTTTTCGAACTCGAGGTTGTTCGCGGCGGCCAGCATTTCCCCCTCGAGTTCGCGCAGCGTTTCGGTGAGATCGAAGTTGCCGCCGGCGTCGTTGATGACCGCCGCGGGCTCGGCGTGGGGACGGCCGCTGAGGCTTTCCTCCACGGCGCGCTGGACGCTGCGGGGAGTGATATGGTGCTCCCGGTTGTAGGCGAGTTGTTTGGCGCGGCGCTTTTCCGTGATGGCCAGGAAGCTCTCGATGCTCCGGGTCCGGACATCCGCATAAAGGATCACCTCGCCGCGGACATGCCGCGCGGCGCGTCCGGCGGTTTGCATGAGGCTGGTGGCGCTGCGCAAGTAGCCTTCCTTGTCGGCGTCCAGGATGGCCACGAGCGAGACCTCGGGCAGGTCAAGGCCCTCCCGGAGCAGGTTGATCCCCACCAGCACGTCGAACTCGCCTTTCCGGAGGGCGCGCAGGATCTCGACGCGCTCGATCGCGTCAATGTCGCTGTGCAGGTAGCGCACCAGAATTCCAATCTCCCGCAGATAATCCGTCAGCTCCTCCGCCGTGCGCTTCGTCAGCGTCGTCACCAACACCCGCTCCCGCCGGTCCACCCGCTTGCGGGCTTCCTCGATCAGGTCGTCAATCTGGCCCCGCAACGGCTTGAGCGTCACCTTCGGGTCCGTCAACCCCGTCGGCCGCACCACCAGTTCCACCACGCGCGCCTGGCACCACTCCAGCTCGCGCGCACCCGGGGTCGCGCTCACGTAAATGGTCTGGCCCTGCAGGGACCGGAACTCGTCGAAGTTCAGCGGCCGGTTGTCCAGCGCGCTCGGCAGCCGGAACCCGTAGTCGACCAGGACGGTTTTTCGGGAGCGATCGCCTTCGTACATGCCGCCGATCTGGGGGAGGGTCGCGTGGGACTCGTCCACGATCAGCAGGTAATCGGACGGGAAAAAATCCATGATGGTGCAGGGACGCGACCCCGGGGGGCGGGCGGCAATGTGGCGCGAGTAGTTTTCGATCCCGGAGCAGAACCCCATCTCGAGCATCATTTCGATGTCGTATTCGGTGCGCATCTTGAGGCGCTGGGCCTCGAGCAGCTTGCCGTGCTGCTCGAACCAGGCGATGCGCCCGGCCAGCTCCTCCCGAATCGTCACCACCGCGCGTTTCAGCTTCTCGGCCGGCGTGACGAATTGCTTGCCCGGATACACCGTGACGTGCTCGAGCGTCTCGAGCGCCCGGCCGGTCAGCGGATCAAAGCGCGTCAGACGCTCCACCTGCTCCCCGAAAAACTCGATGCGCAGGCCGTCCTCGGCGTAGGCGGGCCGGACCTCGACGGTGTCGCCGCGCACGCGGAACTGGCCGCGCTGGAACTCGATGTCGTTGCGGTTGTATTGGATGTCGACGAGCCGCGACAGGAGCTGTTCGCGGGTGAGGTCGAGGCCGGTCCGGAGGGGGATGACCATGGCCTCGTAATCCTCCTTGCTGCCGATCCCGTAAATGCACGACACGCTCGCCACCACCACCACGTCCCGCCGCGCAAACAGCGAACTCATCGTCGAAAGCCGCATCCGCTCGATCGCCTCGTTGATGCTCGAGTCCTTCTCGATGAACGTGTCCGTGCGCGGGATGTAGGCCTCCGGCTGGTAGTAGTCGAAGTAGCTGACGAAATACTCGACGGCGTTCCGGGGAAAGAAGCCCTTGAACTCGGCATACAGCTGCGCCGCCAGCGTCTTGTTGTGCGATATCACCAGCGCCGGCCGGTTCACCCGCTCAATGACGTTCGCCATCGTGAAGGTCTTGCCCGAACCCGTCACCCCCTGCAGCGTCTGGTGGCGCGCGCCGGCCCGCAAACCCTCGGTGAGCTGCCCGATCGCCTGCGGTTGGTCCCCGGCCGGCCCGTAGGGAGCCTCGAGCTCGAACCGTCCCGAACTCATGGCGCCAGCCGCTCAATCCGCCAGCCGCCCTCCTCCTGAAGCGCATACTGGAACCGGTCGTGCAGCCGGTTCGCCCGCCCCTGCCAAAACTCGAACTCGGCGGGCTTGACCCGGTAGCCGCCCCAGAACGAGGGCAGCGGCACCTTCCCGTCGGCAAACTTCCGCTTCAATTCCTGCCATTTCATCTCCAGCAGCTTGCGGGACGTGATCACGTGGCTCTGCGGCGACGCCCAGGCCGCCAGCTGGCTGCCCAGCGGCCGGGTCACGAAATACGCCAACGCCTCCGCCGTCGAAATCTTCTCCACCGCGCCGCTCACAATCACCTGCCGCTCCAGCCCCAGCCACGCGAACATCAGGGATGCACGCGGGTTTTGCGCCAACTGCCGCGCCTTGTTGCTTTCGTGGTTTGTGAAAAACACAAACCCGCGCCGGTCGTACTGTTTGAGCAGCACGGTCCGCACCGCGGGCCGGCCGTCGCCCCAGGCCGTCGCCAGGCTCATCGCGTTCGGCTCCAGGGTTCCCGACTGGCAGGCCTGCTCGAACCACAACCGGAATTGATCCACCGGATGGGGACACAAGGCTTCACGTTTGATTCCCGCGCCGGTGTATTCCGCGCGCATCTCGGCAATATTCATCATCGACGGCGACTCCCCTTAAGAGACCATCCGGGGCCGCCGCCGAGCGCAGTATGGTTAATGCCGCTGGGGATCTCAAGGCTGGATTTGCATGGCCGCGCGGGTGCCCCGTCCCGTAAGCTTCGCGCATGATGATGTCCAACCTTGCCCGCCGTTGGCTCGGGCCGGCCCTGGCGACAGCCTGCGCCTTGAGATCCGCTGTTGCCGCCCCCGCCCCCGACGCCGCAGGGCCATACCTTCCCGGGGCACCGGTGGATTACGCCGGGCTTGCGTTTCATCCCCACCGCTGGAAGGCGCGCGGACTGAGCATGCGGCTTCATCCGTGGACCGGAGCGCAGGTTGCCTTCCTCACCACCCGCACCAACCTCGATGGCGCCGTGATGCGCCGGATTGTGGAGCGGCTGGACGCCGGCTGGGCGCTGTATGCCGATCTGACCGGACGGCGCCCGCGCCCGTTCAAGCAGCTCGCCGGCATGCCGGTGATCGCCGCCGTGCCGGACAGCGGGTTGACCTGCGGCTACGGGTGCGGGTATGTGGGTTTGACGGGAATCGAGCTGGGCGGGTTTTACGAGCACGATTACCCGCTGGTGGCGGGCAACCGCAACGCCTCGCCGCACTATTGGTTCTACGAAATGGGCCGCAACTTCTACACCTTCGGCGACCGCCATTCCCAGTTCATCACCGGCTGCGCTGTCTTCATGCGCTACGTCTGCATGGACGCCCTCGGCTGTCACGACCCCGACCGCGCCACGCGCCAGACCATCGAGGACGCCGAGGTGCTCTATGCGCATTCCGACCTCGAGTTCCTCCGCGCCTTCACGACCGTCGCGGGCCTGGACGAAAAGGCGCCCCGGCTGAAGCGTGCGAACGGCCGTGCCCTCCACCCCTCGGATCAACCCGTGCTGTATGCGTCCGCCATGCTCAAGCTGCGCCGCGACCACGGCGGCGACGCCTGGGTGAAGCGTTTCTTTGCCCAACTGGCCGCATGCCCGGAAATCCAGGCCGACACCCCCCAGGGCGCCCTCCGCCAGTCCCTGAACTGGCTCGTCGCCGCATCCTGCGCCGCCCGGCGCGACTTGAGCGACGTGTTCGTCGACCGCTGGCGCATGCCGCTCTCACGCCCTACCCGCGAGGCCCTCAGCCGCGTTCCATGGGACGGTCCGGATGCCGACGCCGCGGCGGTGCTTGACCAGTTGACCGCAGCAACCCCGTCGCCGTAGCCGGGCGCGGCACTTTTTGAAGTGCATTCGGCCTGGCAACGTCTATAAGGGCGTGATGAAGACACAGCTTGACAGCCGGCGGGTTCGAATGCGTCGCGGTATGCTTTGGGGCGTCTGTGCGACGCTCTGTTGCTCGGGATTCCTCGGAGCCGCCGAAAAACCCCAGCCCAAACCGCCCCCGCCCGCCGCCGCAGCAGCCCCCAAAGGCGCCCCCGCCAAACCGGCGGCCCTGGCCCCGGGCGAGATCCGGCTCTTTGATGGAAAAACCCTCAGGGGATGGCGCGTGTCGGATTTTGCGGGCAAAGGCGAGGTCACCGTCCAGAACGGCCGGATCGACATCGGCATGGGCGTGATGAGCGGGATCACCTACACAGGCGACATCCCCCGCATGAATTATGAGGTCAAACTGGAAGCCATGCGCGTCGAAGGCAGCGACTTCTTTTGCGCGCTGACCTTTCCCGTGGAGAAAGACCCTTGCACCCTGGTCGTCGGCGGCTGGGGCGGCGGCTTGGTGGGGCTCTCCTCGCTGGAGGGCGAGGACGCCGCCAACAACGAAACCACCAAATTCATGAACTTCGAAAACAAACGCTGGTACAAAATCCGCCTGCGGGTGGTGCCCTCGAAAATACAGGCTTGGATCAACGACGAGAAAGTCGTCGACATCACCACCACCGACCGGAAGATCTCCATCCGCTGGGAAGTCGAACCGTCCCTGCCGCTGGGCGTCGCCACCTGGGCCACGTCCGCCGCCGTGCGCCACATCACCCTCCGCCGCCTGTAAACGGACCCCGCCCGGGGCCGAACTTCGCTTACTGCTCCGCAATCCCGCCCGGCGTGTCCATCGAGGCGCCCGCCCCGTTTCCCCACGCGGCCCAGCACGCAAACCCCACCGCCCCCAGCACGGCGCTGGCAATGGTCCAAAGATGCCCGCTCACCTGACGGCCCATCAGGAACGAAAAATACTGCGCCAGGTGCGACATCATCAGGCCCAGCAACAACCCGCAAAACGCCCCCAGCAGCGCCGCCAAAATCACCTGGCCAAACCCCTCGTCCATCCCGCCGCCCCCCAGCGAACCCTTCGAAACCATCCCGGAAGCGAAAAGCGTGGATTGCCGAACCCAACGGTTCCCGATCGCCATCATCATGAAGGGAGTTTAGCCCGGCCCGCCCGGCTTTCAAGTCCGGACCCAAACCGTGCCGCGCCCGGCGCGGGGGGGCGGGGGGAACGGCGGCTGCCGCAGACCCTTCATCATGGCAGTTGCATCCTTGGCCCGACGGTCTAGCCTCCAGACATGGGCGTCCCGAACCGGGTGCGGATAGACAAGTGGCTCTGGGCAGTGCGGCTCTACAAGAGCCGGTCGCTGGCGGCCGGGGCGTGCAGCGCCGGGCACGTCCACGTCAGCGGGCGGCCGGTCAAACCCTCGCGCGAGGTGCAGGTGGGGGAACTCATCACGGCAGCCACAGGCCGGATCAACCGCACGGTGAAAGTGCTGGCGCTGCTCGGCCAGCGCGTGGGCGCCGGCCTCGTCAGCCAATACCTGGAAGACCTCACGCCCGCCGAGGAGTATGCGCGGGCCCGTGCCGACTCAGGCGCGGCGCCGGTTTCCTTCCCCAAAGGTTGGGGCCGCCCCACCAAGAAACAGCGCCGCCAGCTCGACGCCTGGTGGCGCCCGAAAAAAGCCCGGGCCGGACCGTGACTCCCGCCGAACCACGCGGGTCTCGTGTTATGGACAGCCACCACTCTGCCGGAGAACCCCGTGAGCCGCAGCAGGGCGACACCAGCCCCGGCGCGCTTTCGGGCCGTGACCAGGCGGCGGGCCGCTTGTCGGCCGCCGAGAAACAAGTTCTGTTGCGCCTCGCCAGGCAGACCCTGGAGGAGGTCACCCGCCGCGGGACGTTGCCCGAGGTGCCAGCGGGCGATCTGTCCCCCACCCTTGCCGCGCCCGCAGCCTGCTTCGTCACGCTCACCCAGTTCGGACGCCTCCGGGGCTGCATCGGTCACATCCACCCCCAGGAGCCGCTCTGCCAGGCCGTCATCGACAACACCCGCAATGCGGCGTTGCGAGACTCGCGCTTTCCCCCCGTCCAACCCCACGAAACCGCCGAGTTGATCATCGAAATCAGCATCCTCACCGAGCCGCAGCCGCTGGCGTTTGTCTCCCCGGAGGAATTGCTGCGGAAGCTGCGTCCGCGCACGGACGGCGTGGTCCTGCATCTTGGCGGGCGGAGCGCCACTTTCCTGCCCCAGGTCTGGGAACACGTGCCGGACACGGCCGACTTTCTCGATCGTCTCGCCCTCAAGGCGGGGGGGCAACCGCCCGATTGGCGCAGCCCGCAAGCCCGGATCGCCACCTACCAGGTCGAATCCTTCCGGGAACAGGCGCCCCGGGACGGCTGACTTCCGCGGCGCACGCCGTTCAGCGTGGCTTCCGAAACCAGCCTCGCAGGAGGACGGCGCCGAACCACAGGCAGGTGGCCGCCAGGGTGAGATGCTTGAGAGCCGGGTCTCCGATGGCGCCGGCGAATCTCGCCAGCGCCGCCGCGAGGATGGCCGCCAATCCGGCCAGGCCCAGGAGGAGCAGCAGCCGGTCCATCGGGTCGCCTCAATGGCTCATCACCCCGCTGCCAAGGCCCACCACAAAAACCAGCAGGCCCACCACGAGCCCGATGGCCGCCAGCGCCACCGACACCATGCCGCAGATCCGGCCCGCCTGGGTCATGCCTTCGCCGGCGCGATCCATGCGCCCCGCGCGCATCTCGCCCAGGTCGCCATTGCCCATGACCCATGCCGCAATCCCAAAGGGAAAACACAGCACCAGCCCAAGAATGCCAAACACCAGAATCAGAACGCCGCGATGAGGAGGAAGGGGCGGTTGAGTTAGTTCGGACATAGTTCAGTTCCTTTCCGTTGAATGAGGGGTTGTGAGACGTCCAGCCGGCCCGGCCCGGCGGATCCGGCTGAAAAACAGGTAAAGCCCCCCGGCCATGATCCAGCCCGGCAACGCCAGGAAATAAATCTGCACGCCGGCGCCTTGGTTCAGGACGGCGCACAAGGCCAGCGCCAGCCCCCACGCCAGCCCCGCCGCCGCGTTGAACCGGACGCCGGCCCGCTCGGCGTGGTCCGAGGGCAGGCCGCAGCGCGGCAACACATACACGTCCACACAGAGAATCGCGCCCATCGGCATCAGAATCGTCCCATACAACCCCACGAACCCGACAAGCTTCATCGCCAGCGCCGGAAAAATCGCCGCCGCCGTGGCCATCCCGCCCGCCATCAGCGTCACCACCGCACGCGACTGCCGCGGCAGGATCGCCTGAAACGCCAACCCCGCCCGGTAAATGGTGGGATTGGCCGTCGTCCATCCCGCGATCATCACGCACACCAGCCGCGTCCCGCAAATCTTCTCCAGCTGGAAGTAGAGCGTCAGCCGGAATCGCGTGGCAACCGGCGCGCAAATGAATGTCCAGCTCGCCACCGCCAGCGCGTTGCCAATCACCAGCCCCACCAGCAAATCAAATGCCCCCACCCCGGACGCCAAAAACAACGGCCCCAGCATGAACTCCGTTCCCGCCACGTGCTCCCCCCCATACAGCCCGATGAAACTCCCCAGGCTCTTCAGCCGCGAGGCCGGCACCGGCTCGCGCTCATACTCGTTCACCGGTTCGCGGGCTGCACTCACCTGCGTGGACGCCGGCATCGCGGCCATGAACCAATGCGCGGGGACAAACGTCGAACACCCGACCTCGAACACCGAACGCCGAATGCCCAACCGCCCGCGCCCGCGCCATTCGTGATTTGGCGTTG
Source organism: Verrucomicrobiota bacterium (assembly GCA_016935555.1). Lineage (GTDB taxonomy): Bacteria > Verrucomicrobiota > Verrucomicrobiia > Limisphaerales > JAFGQR01 > JAFGQR01. Next base: position 17,827 of record JAFGQR010000097.1, on the reverse strand, counting down.
GGTGTTTGGTGTTCGACGTTTGTCCCGGCGACCGCCGAAACCTTGGGGGACGCCGCTCATTGTGGGGAGGAGTTGGTCCGGCTCGTCATCACGTGCGATTGCGCGCCGAGGGTGCAAACCCCCGCCGGCGTTGTCAACGGGATTCGGCCCAGATTTGACTTTTCAGCGGAGCCCGTTTGCTTCAAGGTCGCCCGCATGCCTATGAAAAAGCCGACCACGTTGAAACCGCGTCACGTGTATGTGATGTCCAGCGGCGACCTGCGCCTTTCCGCCAACCAGCAGTGCTGGCCCGAGCAGGCCAACATGGAAGCCGCCCTCGCCCGCGCGCTCAAGGCCGAAGGCTGGACAGCGGTGCGTGCGCATCCTTATGACGCGAAGAAAAAACACGGGTTCATTGATTCGCAGAAGATGGGCATGGCGGTGTTCCGCCGCCTGGATGCCCGCGCCCCCCTGATCGTCGCGGAAAGCGTCTGGCAATACAGCCATCATGTCCTCGCCGGCCTGCTCACCCATCGCGGCCCGATTCTCACCGTGGCGAACTGGAGCGGCACCTGGCCCGGACTCGTCGGCATGCTGAACCTCAACGGCTCGCTCACCAAGGCCGGCGTCCGCTACAGCACCCTCTGGAGCGAGCAGTTCACCGACCCGTATTTCAAAAGCGGCTTGCGCCAATGGCTCCAGACCGGCGTCGCCACTCATGACCAAAGCCATGTCAGGGATCTGGCCCTGCTGAAACTCCCCGCCGCGGACGAAACCCTCGGACGCGACGCCGGCCGCGAACTCCGCCGCCAAAAAGCCATTCTCGGCGTGTTCGACGAAGGCTGCATGGGGATGTTCAACGCGATCATTCCCGACGAACTGCTTCATCCGACCGGCCTGTTCAAGGAGCGCCTCAGCCAGTCCACCCTCTACGCCGCCATGCAGCAGGTCCGCAACGACGAGGCGCGCCGCGTCCTGGATTGGCTCCTCAACAAGGGCATGACCTTCCGCTGGGGCACCCGCGAGGCCACCGACCTCACCGAACGCCAAACCCTCGAACAATGCAAGATGTACATCGCCGCCGTCCGGATCGCCGACGACTTCGGCTGCGGCGCCATCGGCATCCAATACCAGCAGGGCCTCAAGGACCTCGCCCCCGCCAGCGACCTCGCCGAAGGCCTCCTCAACAATGTCGACCGCCCGCCCGTGACATGCCGCAAATCCGGCCGCGTCCTGTATGCGGGCGAGGCGCTGCCCCACTTCAACGAAGTCGACGAGTGCGCCGGGCTGGACGGCTTGGTCACCTACCGCCTGTGGCGCAAGCTGGGCTTCCCCCCGGAAAACACGCTGCACGACCTTCGCTGGGGCCGGCATTACCGCGGCCAGGGCGTCAACGACTATGTCTGGGTCTTCCTCATCTCCGGCGCCGTGCCTCCCGCGCACAACCTCGGCGGCTACCGGGGCAGCTCCAGCGAACGCCAGCCCCCCATGTACTTCCGCCTCGGCGGCGGCACCCTCAAAGGCGTCGCCAAACCCGGCTGGATCGTCTGGAGCCGCGTCTTCATCATGAACGACCGCCTGCACTGCGACCTCGGCGTCGGCCAAGTGGTGCCCCTCCCCGAAAAGGAAACCGACCGCCGGTGGCGCGAGACGACGCCCCAATGGCCCATCATGCACGCGGTGCTGCCCGGCATCAGCCGCGACCAGATGATGGCCCGCCACAAAGCCAACCATATCCAGGTCGTTTACGCCCCCAACGCCAAACAGGCCCACCGCGCCTGCCGCATCAAGGCGGCGATGATGGCCGAGCTCGGCCTGGAGGTGCACTTGTGCGGGCGCGTGGAGCTGAACGGGTAGCCGGGTACCTGGCTGACGGGTTCGCTGGGCGGCCCCAGGCGCCATGAGTTCCCTCCGCCTCCATCCCGTCGACATCGCCATCGTGGCAAGCTACCTCGTGGCGATGGTCCTCCTGGGCCTCTACCTGAGCCGCGGGATCCGGTCAAGCCGCGACTTCTTCCTTGCCGGCAAATCGCTGCCGTGGTGGGCGGCCGGGATGTCGCTGGTTGTCAGCGACATTGGCGCGAAGGACATGGTGGGCATTGCGGGCGATGCCTACCGCCACGGCATCGTCATGATGAACTACGACTTCATCGGGTGCATCTTCCCGGTGTTGCTCGCAGCCTTTCTGTTCATGCCCTTCTTCTGGCTGGCGGGCGTCACCACCGTCCCGGAATACCTCGGCCGCCGCTATAACCAGAGCGTGCGCACCTTCTTCGCCGCCATCTGGGTCGCCTTCATGGCCGCCACCCTCGGCACCATCTTCGTCAGCGCCGCCGCCATGTTCGAGGTGCTCCTCGGCTGGTCCTTCTGGTTCTCCGTCGGCATCTGTGTCCTCGTCGTCGGCGTCTACACCACCCTCGGCGGCCTCAAAGCCGTCGTCTTCACCGAAGTCCTCTCCTGCATCGTCCTCACCCTCGGCGCCGCTCTCATCTGCATCATGGGACTGCGCGCCACGGGAGGCGTCGCCGGGCTGCGCGCCAGCATCGAGAGCCTGGACTGGACCCGGCACCATTTCGACCTGCTGCCGCCGGCAGACCACGCCGTCTACCCCTGGCCGGCGGTTCTCCTGGGCCTGGGTTTCGTCCTGGGACCCGCGTATTGGATCGGCAACCAGGCGATCGTCCAGCGCAGCCTCGGCACGCGCTCCCAAAGCGCGGCGCGGGCCTCCTATGTGTGTTGCGCCGCCATCAAGCTGGTGTTCCCCCTGCTCCTCGTGCTGCCCGGCCTCATCGCCCTGGCCCTTTTCCATGACCAGCTCGGCCAGCCGGGCGAGCATTGGGACGGCAACCGCGTGCTGCCGCTGGTCGTCGCCCACTTGCTGCCCACGGGCGTCCTGGGCATCGTCATCGGCGCGTTCCTGGCCGGCGTCCTCTCCAACCTCGAATCCTACGTCAACTCGGCCAGTACCCTCCTCGTGACCGATGTCTACCGCCCCTTCCTCCGCCCGCACGCCACCGACCGGGAATGCCTCCGGGTCGGACGCTGGCTGGTCGGCGCCTTGCTCGTCGGCGGCGGCGTGCTGAGTTATCCCATCAAGACGCGGTTCGGCTCCGTGTTCGAGGCGTTCCAGACCTTCCTCACCTTCTTCCAGGGCCCCCTCCTGGCTCTGCTGTTGCTCGGCATGCTGACCCGGCGCGCCACGCCGTGGGGCGGGATGGTCGGGATGCTGGCCGGCGTGGCCACGGCCGTCCTGCTCAATGCCGCCGAGGCATGGTTCGGCGTGCCCGGCGGCGTGCCCTTCCTGTGGAGCGCGTGGTGGTCGTTTGTCACCGCCCTGGTCGTCGTCCTGCTGGTCAGCGCCGTGACCCGGCCTCACCCCGATGAACGGCTGCGCGGCCTGGTGTGCTGGCTGCCGCTGACCGGCCCCCCCCCGCCATGAGCCCACCCTGGCCTACTCTCCCCGCGCAGGGATTGCTGGCGTCCTTGGGACCGGCTGCGTTTGCCGGCGTGTTCCTGCTCACCGCCCTCGCCATCCTCCTCCTGCCCCGCCGCCTCCTGGACCACGACCGCGGCGCCACCCCGCCCTGGTGGCGCAATGTGCGGTTCTGGGCCGTGGCCATCTGCGTGGTCCAGGTGCTCGTCTACCTGGTCTTCGGATAACCCATTTTTCCGTTGCCTCCAACCCAAACTCGTGGTCGCATCAGCCCCAGACGTCACATCCGGCGACCCCATTTTCCGCATGTACACCATTCTCGCAGCAGACCAACACGAATACGGCCCGGCCAGCGCCACCCTCGTCCGCCAGTGGATCGCCGAAGGCCGCGTCAACGCACAAACCCGCATCAAACCCGAAGGCGCCGCCGAGTGGCGGACGGCGGGTGAATTGTCCGAATTCAGCGATCTCCTCGGCACCACCCCCGCCTCGTCCGAGACGCTCCCGGCGCCCGCGCCGGCGTCGTCCGTGACAGTTCCGGACGCAGGCGCCGTCGCGGTGCCTCGGGTGGGTCTTGCCGTGGCGAGCCTGGTGTTGGGAATTCTCTCCCTGCTGTGCGGCGGCTTCATTTTGGGAATCCCGGCCATCATCGTCGGACACATCGCCCACCGCCGGACCCGCCGATCGCCTGGCGAATACGGCGGCGCCGGGTTTGCCATCGCGGGGCTGGTCATGGGGTATTGCAGCGTCGTGGCGACCGCGTTGATGCTGGCCGTTCTGATGCCCTCCCTGGACGCTGCCAAGGCGAAGGCACAATCCACCACTTGCCTCAACAACATCAGACGAATCGGGCTGGCCGCTTTGATCTACGCCACCGACCACAACGGCGTGTTGCCCCCCGACTTCCTGAGCATGTCCAATGCGCTGGCCTCGCCCAAAATCCTGGTCTGCCCCAACGACACGACTCGCACCCGGGCCACCGACTGGTCAACATTCACGCCCGCCAACGTCAGCTACGAATACCTCCACCCCGCCACCAAGGAAGCCGACGTCCGACGCACCGCGATCTTCCGTTGCCCGTTCCACGGACATCAAGGATACGGCGATGGCAGCGTTACGGCGGGCGACCCCAAAACCCGCCAGAACCGCTGAGCCTCCAGCGAGCACCCATCCCCGCCCCGGCGGCGGAGCGTTCTCGGTTCAGAAACCGGGACGAACCTCGAACGCCCAACGCCGAACCTCGAACCCATCCTCGAACACGCCGCAGAATGCTTGGCTCTGAATCGGGGTCGGTATCGGTATCGGCATCGGAATCGAAAGGGACGACATGGGATATGGGCACGAGAGACTTGATGGGTACCGCGCAGCTATGGATTGCCGGCGCGGGTATGCTCTTGACGAGGAACGTGGCAAAGCCCCGGTCTTCCCTCCGGGGTCAGGTCTGGACAATAGATAATGCAGCAAGGTCCTCAATTCGGCTTGCGGCGGTTCCGGAAGTCTTTCTAACCTGGAGCACCGGCGCAACTCCTTCAGCCAACAGGCAACCATGTAGCGCGCGACGGCGGCTGTTCGGCGGGTGACGGGAACCGGGATGATATGGCCGCACACGAGACATTCAATTTTCAGTCGCTGGAGGATCTCCGGCGGCGCATCGAGGCGCTGGCACTGGATCTGCCGCTGACCGAAGACATCCGCCCGCTACTGGAACCCCTTCAGGTCGGCCCCTTCACGCTGACCAACCGGATGATCGTCCTGCCCATGGAGGGATGCGATGGCACGCCGGAGGGCGCGCCCGACGAACTGACTTTCCGCCGCTACCGGCGGTTTGCCGCCGGCGGAGCCGCGCTGTTGTGGTTCGAAGCCACCGCCGTCGTGCCGGAAGGCCGCGCCAATCCGCGGCAGTTGTGGCTCCATGAACGGACGGTTCCGGCGTTCGCCGCCCTGGTGCGCGCCGCCCATGAGGCGGCGGCGCAGCCGGAGGGTCGGGAACACCGGCCGGTCACGATCCTCCAACTGACCCACTCGGGCCGCTACAGCCGGCCGGGGCGGGTGCCGACACCGATCATTGCGCATCATTCGCCTTATCTGGACCCGCCCCAAAAGCTGCCGGCTGATTACCCGCTCATCACTGACGACGATCTTGAGCGGCTCGAGGACGCCTATGTCGAGGCGGCCCGGTGCGCTCACCGCGCGGGATTCGACGGCGTGGACGTCAAGGCCTGCCACCGCTACCTGATTTCGGAGCTTCACGCCTCGTTCACCCGCGATCCCAGCCGCTACGGCGGCCCCGCGTTCGAAAACCGGTCCCGATTCTTCCGGAACGTCGTGGGCAAGATCCGCGACGCGGTGCCCGGGCTGCTCGTCACCGCGCGTCTCAATGTCTACGACGCCATGGCGTATCCGTACGGGTTCGGCGTCCACCGGCGCAATCCCGCCCAGCCGGACCTGAGCGAGCCCCTGGCGCTGGTGCGCTTCCTGGCCGAGCAAGGCGCGCCGCTGGTCAATATCACCATCGGCAATCCCTACTACAATCCGCATGTGAACCGCCCGTTTGATGTGCCCACCACGGGCGCACCCCTGCCGGGCGAGCCGCCGCTGCTGGGCGTCGCGCGTTTTGTCCGGATCGTGCGCGAGATCCAGACGGCGCATCCGGGACTTGCGGTGATTGGGGGCGGCTATTCCTGGCTGCGCCAGTTTCTGCCGAACGTGGCCGCCGCCGCCCTTCGCCAACAGCGGGTGTCGCTGATCGGGTTGGGACGGATGGCTTTTGCCTACCCGGATTGCGTGCGGGACCTTCAGACCACGGGGCGGTTCGCCCCGCACAAGGTGTGCGTGACCTGTTCGGCCTGCACCCAGATCATGCGGGACGGGGGGCGGGCGGGCTGTGTGCCGCGGGACGGGGCGGTGTATGGGCCCATTTACAAGCAGGGCCGGGCCGACGCGGTGGACACGATCATGGCGCTTGCGGCCACGTGCCGCCAATGCAGCGACGCTCCATGTGTCGAGCACTGCCCGGCGCGGATCGACATCCCCAGGTTCCTGGGACACATGGCGCAGGGGCGTTTTCGTCAGGCTTACGAAGTGTTGCGGCAGTCCAACATGCTCGCGGCCATTTGCGGCTGCGTGTGCCCCGCCGAGGTGCTGTGCGAAGCCGGCTGCATCAACCAATTCTATTCCGCCCCCGTCCCCATCCGCCGATTGCAGCGCTGGGTCAGCTGCAAAGCCGTCGAGGAAGGATGGACCGCCGAGCCGCGCCCGGCCCTCCCACGCACCGGCAAGCGCGTCGCGATCCTCGGCGCCGGCCCTGCCGGCATCGCCGCCGCCATCCGTCTCGCCTCGCTCGGGCACGTGGCCGTCCTGCACGACCGCGCGTCGGCACCGGGGGGAGCCGCCCAGGACGTCATCCCCAACGACCGGCTGCCACCGAACATCCTGCGCCGCGAGATTCACGATGTGCTGGCCTCGCACGGCGACCTCATCCAGCACCGGCACGCCACCCTCACCCCCGGGTTCACCCTGGACGACGTCATGGCCGCCGGCTTCGACGCCGCGGTGCTGGCGCCCGGCTTGGGCCGATCGGTTCCCCTGCCCTGCCCCACCCGCCCCCGCCAGGGCGCAATCGGCGCGCTCGAGTTCCTCGCGGCCATGAAACTCCAGAACACACTCCCCCGCGGGTCGACGGTGCTGGTGCTTGGCGGCGGCAATACCGCCATCGACGCCGCCCTGACCGCCCGCCGCGCCGGCGTGTCGGACGTCGCCATCGTCTACCGCCGTTCCTTTGCGGAAATGCCCGCGTGGCCGGAGGAACGCGAGCAGGCCCTGGCCGGAGGCGTTTGCTTTCTCATGCTCACCGCCCCGCAGGATTACGTCGTCGATGACCACGGAAAACTCACCGGATTGAAAGTGATCCGCACCCGGCTGGGCGATCCCGACGCCGGGGGCCGGCGCCGGCCGCTGCCCATCGCCGGCACGGAACACGTGCTGCCGGCCGACCTCGTCATCGAAGCCCTGGGCCAGCAGTTGGACGAAACCCTCAAAGCCGCCTTGACCGGCGTGCAGCTCACCGAGGAGGGCTTGATCCGGGTCCACCCCGGCCGCCTCGAAACCTCGCGCCCGGGCGTGTTCGCCGCCGGGGACGCCATCAACGGCGGCACCACCGTCGTGCGCGCCGTCGCCGAAGGCACACGCGCCGCGGAACACGTCGACGCTTTCCTGCGCCAGTCGCGCCCGGGTGCGGACGCTGGGGGGGCGGCGCGGAATCCTTCCGGAGGAGGCGACGGCGCGGCGTAAAAGCCATCCGGGCCGGCATGCGCCTTGTTTTGCAGCACCACGTGCTTTTCAACAGCCGCGTGTTCACCGCGCCCGACGAGCCGGCAGCGCACGCTTGACATTGCCGGGCGGCGGCCCTTAAGAGTGCGTTCGATGGACGTCCGACCCAGCCTGTCCAGGTTCGGCCGCGCGCTTGTGCGCCGCCGGACGTGCTGGCTGCCAACCTGGCGGGGGTGGGGGCTGGCCGGCGTGCTCGGCATCGCGCTCGTCGTCGCCGTTGCCGCCAACCTGCATCCCTTTCTGGCGGTGACCCGGCAGGCGCACGGTGGCGTGCTTGTGGTGGAAGGGTGGCTTCCCGACTACGCTCTCGAAGAAGCCGTGCGCGAGTTCGAACGGCATGGCTACGCCAGGCTCTATGTGACCGGCACGCCCCTGGAACAGGGCAGCCACCTGCTCCATTACAAAACGTACGCCGACCTCGGCGCCGCCACCCTTCTTCGCCTCGGCCTCGAGCCCGCGGCGGTCCAAGCCGTGCCGGCGCCAAGCGTGCGCGCGGACCGGACCTATGCGAGCGCGGTGACGCTGAAGCGCTGGTTCGACCGGCACCAAGTCCCCCCCACGCGCTGTCATGTGCTGTCGCTCGGCCCCCATGCCCGCCGCACACGGCTCCTGTTCCAGAGGGCGCTCGGACCCGCCGTGCGGGTGGGCGTCACCGCCATCGAGCCGCGTCATTATCAGCCCCGGCGCTGGTGGCGTTCCAGCGAGGGCGTGCGAGTGACGCTGGATGAAACCATCGCCTACGCCTATGCGCGGCTCGTGTTCCGCGCCTCCCAGGAGACGGTGCCTGTGGCGACGGCGCCGGGGCCATGACGCGATGCCGCTCTTGGGCAGTGCTTCGCGGGTCAAGTCCTGGAATCAACTTGCCACCCTGAGGCTAGAACTTCACGCCGACGCCAACGTTGAGGCGGAAATCGCTGCGCCGGGGCAGGACGCCGTCCTCTTCGGTCTGCGGATTCTGCAGATAGTCCCAGACAAAGGAAATGTCCAGGTCGAGATGCCGCTTGATTTCGAACTCCAGCGTGGACACGGCGTGATGAGAATATAATCCCGCTTGCTCGCGCGTCAGGGTGATGCCAATTGACTCGATGAATTTGAGCCGGCGGGTGATGTCGATTTTAAAGTAGCTTTGCAGCACTCCCGCCGGAGTTGAAGCGGTGTCGGACGCGCCGGGTTCCACGGTCTTGTACTTGGTGTACTGGAAGCCGGGACCGCCGAACACCTTCCACTCGAGTGCGTCGCGGTCAAAGATGTAATAGCCCGCCCCGACCGCGACCGTTCCCTGGTGAGCGATATTAGCCAATTCGTCCTGGTAATACTCCAAGTAGGCCGGACGAAGGAACCAGTGGCGATTGAGAAAGGTGTCGAAGCTGCCGGTAATGCGCTGGTTATTTGCGTTTTGGACCCCGTCGACCTGGCCGTAGTTGCCCAGGTAGTTCAGTTGGCCGAGGGTTGATGGCGTTCGGCGGGCCAGCTCGGCGCTGGTACTCAGGGTGATCTGCTTGGTATTGCCCGATTGCAGACTCAGCCCGATGCTGAGGTCGCCCGACCAGAAGTCGAGTTCTCGCTTTCCTCCCGGCGTGATGCCGGTGAGTTGCTCGCGCGGCAGACGGAGCTGCTCGGGCCCAACAACCTCCACGACATCGTTGCTGACCACAACCTGACCGTAGATCTGGTCGCGGTTGATAAATTTTGTAAACATTGGCTTGGCGGGGTAAACTTGTCGGATGTCCTTCAGGTCCAGCGAAAGGTCGTTGATCTCGTCGCTGTCAAATTCGACCTGCCGTTGCTGAATATACCGGAGGCAGCCCTTCAACCACTCCCCCGACTTGAGTTGGATCCAGTCGGCGCTGCCGAGGCCAACTCCAGGCGGCCGCCAATCCAGGCCGCTCGAGGCGACCGCGTTGGTGGCGGCTAAAGGGAGATTGGGGGGTTGGTTTGCGACTCCCGATGGTTGAGAAGGTGCGGCAGGAACAGTGCGTTGGATCTCCAAAATCCGTGAGCGTGGAATCGTCAGCCGCCCGGCGAGTTCCGAATCGAACACCACAACGTCCGCGGTCTCTTCCACCACCTTGCCGACAAAGCGTTCGCCACTTGTGCCAAGAAGCACGTCGGACCGCCCGATCAGCTCGACGCCCCAGAATGCCAGCGCCAGGGTGAACAGGGTGCGCAGCTGTTTGTTTTGTTTCATGATCTGGTTGGCGTGCGTGCGATAGGAGTGTTGTGGGTTGCGCCAATGCTTCGAAGCGTCACCGCGGTTTGCTCATCGCTCACTGGGTCGGAATGGTGAGGACCGGCAGGCCTTGCCTGTCGCCGCTGTCCGTCAAGGTGAAGAGCATCATCATGAAGGCGAACGAGCGCTTGGATTTGAGATCCTCGTCTTCGATCCAGAACCAATGGTCCCGGTACTCCACCGTCACATAGGCATTGGCCGGTTTCTGTTTCGAGCTGAGGATCCGGGCCAGGCGGACGGGGGATGCGCCTTGCAGATTGGCCTCAATCACTCCAGGCGCAGCCCGTCCCCGGGCCACGTCCTCGGCGGGAATTTCCACCTGGGCGGCCATGATGCCGAGAATATGCAGGATCGAGCGCGGCTTGATGGCCAGTTCGCGATCATCCGCGGCCAGCGAACCGGAGACCAGTTTGAATTCGGTGGCGTCGGGCGAAAGGCCCAGCAGTTGCCGCAGTTCGCGGGCATCGGCCAGCGTCTGCTCCGGAATGTTCCTGCTGTGGATGGTCACCAACGTGGTTTGGTGTTTCTGAGCATCTTTCCGGGCGCGCAGGCTCATGGCGCCAGCGGCTTGAATCTGCCCCAAGAGCTGTAGCGCCCGGAGGAAGCGCGGCTCGGCTTCCGAGAGGCCGGCCACCGACGCTTCCTGGTTTTTCAGGCCGTTGATGCGGGAAACGGCGGCAAACAGGATCGCATCCGCCGGCCACCCGGACTCGATGGTCGAGAACACGGCTTCGGGCGACAGGGGGGTCATGAGCGCTTTGACGAACTTGTCGCCCGTGAGTGGGATGTAGGTGATCGTGGGCCGGTCGGTAAATCTGGCGGCGCCGCCGATGGCCAGGCTGTTTCCCTGGATGGCACCCGACGACGAGAGTTGCCCGCCGAGGTTGCCGGAGGTTTCCATCGAATAGCCAGCCACGATCTGCCCCACATCGACGAAAATCGGCAGGTCGAGATAACGCAGTTTGACGATGTTGAGCAACGTCTGGCGCTTCCAGGATTCGGAGATGGAGCCGCTGTAATCGTAGCGGTCGCGCGGAATGGTCTGCGGGCCAATGGAATGGCAGCCGGACAGAGCTGCCGCACTCAGCAGCAGGACGGCGAATAGGAGGTTGTTGGAGAGTGTCTTCATGGTGGTGTCTCTTGGAGTGTGATTCCCCGTGGGTGCGGAACCCTCAGGAGGCGCGAGGTGTCAAAGCCGAGTTGGTCGGCCTGGGCGACCAGCGCCGCGTAGCGTGTCTCGGGAATGGTGGGCGTGCGGGCGAGCAGCCAGAGACACTTCCGGTTTGGCGTGCCGACGATGGCTTCCTCATAATCCTCGTCCACGTGAAGGATCCAATAGTTGCCATCCTTCGGCACGGGGATCAGCGGTCCAAACCAGGTTTTGAAGCGCACGGTGAGTTTGGTGTTTTCAGGAGGGTTCAGCACCTTCGCATAGCCCCGGATGTCACGCTGCGAACCATCGGGACGGATCGCGATGTTATGCACCGAGATCGTGCCGTCGGCATGGGTGCCGTATTCCGCGATGGCCGCCTCGTTCGCCTTTTGGAACCGCATCGGCAGCCGCGCGATTTCATACCAACGGCCGGTGTAGCGGTTGAGGTCCACCGGCCCCGCGGTGACGGGTGCGTCCTCGCGGCTGCGGGTGGTGGAACAGGACACCAGGCCGAGTCCGAGCAAGACCAAGGCAAGCGAACGTAACATGGCGAGGCGGGGAGTCATGCGGGAGTGTTACGGTTTGTAGTCGCTCATGCCCGGCCCGGTCTTGTCATACACGTAAAAAAGCTCGTCCGCCATTGATCGTGGCCATGCCGCCTTCCCGCTTCTCGTTCAAATCCCGGTCCAGCGTCTTGACCCGGAACTTCCAGCCCGGCGGAAGTCTTTTGAATTGGCTTTGCCCGGCGGCAACGAATTCCTCGTGGGTGTATTGCGGCTTGAAACCGCGTGAATTCGCGGGCCACTCGTGCGAGCGGCCGGCGTGGTTCACAAACGAAACGGCGTTTACTGCCGGCCCATGGCCGCCTTGATGGCGTCCTCGGGATTGACCGTGTGGTTGTTCGGGTCATCCGCGATCGAGAGCTGCACGCCCTTGATCTCGCCGTTGAAGCCATTGCCAACGGGACCGTAGTCGGGCGATACCGGGGCACCGGAATCCTCACCCACATCGAAGCCATCGGCGGCGGAGAAGATCATTGCCTGAGTCATGCCGATGGGGCCTTTGCCCACCGATTTGCCATCCACGAACAGGGTGACCTTGCCCCCCTTGCCCAGACCACCACCAGCGTAGGCGAACTCCATGCGCACCTGGCGCTGGCCCGCCGGGAGTGCGCTGGCAGACTCGACGCAGTAGTGGTTCACGCCTGCGACGTTGTAGCAACACTTGAGCGTGCCGACATGGAATTGGGCAGCACGGAACTGTAGCCCGGCGCGCCGCTGGCGATCTCGGTGATGTTGCCCATGCCGGCGGAATGATGGCTGCGCCCGGTGAGCAATTGTTTGTATGTGGTTTTCATGATTCAATTTATGGTGTTTTCGGCGCTGAGTGTTGCCGGTGCCGGTCATTACTCGCTTTTCAGGCGCTTCTGTCCCTCCACGATCTTGTGCCAGCCATAAGTAAAGGAGATTCGAAAGCCGTCCATCCGGAGATCGCCGGGGTCACTGTCGTTGACCGTCGCCATGTAGCCGGCGGTGAGGGAGATGTTGTCGTTGATCTGGTAGCCGAGGGTGAGGCCGACGCCCAGATTGTTCAGCGAATCGCCGCCGACTCCATTTACGCTCCACTTGCCGCCCGCCATGTAGGTCGAATCCAAAGAACCCCAAAAATGTTCCGTGAAATCGCGGGTCAGATGCGCTTCCAGTTGGAACATGGGATCCGTGCTCAACGTCTGGCCCGTCTGCTGGCCCGCGTAGTAGTCGTTGTTGTCACTGAAGAACCAGACGGAGGGAAGCAGCTCCAGGGTGGTGCGCCGGCCGGGCACCCACGGGCCAATCTGCCAGACGATGGGCGCTCCCACCCGGCCATACCAGCGGTTCTGGCCGAGGTTCAGCGCTTGGTCGTTGTCATATTCGCCGATGGGGAACGCGACATCCACGATGAGGTCGAGCGAGAGTTTCGGCTCGTAACGCACCAGGTCGGGGATGCTTCGGATCGCTTTGGGTCCGATGAGGTTGAGGCCCACTTCCACCATGGGATCTCCGAACCCCGTGGCGTCTTGGTTGTAGAGCTTACCAGCGACCGTGGTTTCACCGGAAATTCGGCCCATCGGCTCCAGCACGGCGAGCGTAAGCGTGCGGTTGAAGACGGGCAGCATTTTCGCGTATCCGGCGATGGCGACGGTCGCATCCACAGAACTGTTGGGTGAGACGACGAATGCCGGGTCAATGGGATTGGCATTGCCGCTCAACGATTGGAAAATTACCGGCACGGCATTGGCGCCGGCGAGGCTCTTCCAATAGAAGCGCGGCGGAATTTGCGCGGGCGCGATTATTGGGCCGAGGATCGTCAGAGCGAGGATCGCGGTGGCGAGCCGGCGTGATTGCGAAATGGACGGGATGCGACCCCCTTCGCGGCGTGGTTTGGTTCCTGTCTTCATGACATTGGTAGTTTGTTGAATTGCGTTCAATTTGGTTTTGGGTGCGATCACGGCTTCGGGTCAGCCAGCATGTCGGGGGGAGGGATGAACTGCTTCTGATAGAGGAGCGGCGGGTAACCGTCCACCACCGGATACCGGTCCGGCAGTTGTTTCGCCTGTCCCTCCCACAAGACGCGGCTGGGCAGGATCACGTTGTTGGCCCGGACATAGTCGTCCCAGAGCGCCAAGAGCGCCTTGACCTTCTCGGGATGCTGGGCGGTCAGATCATGGCGCTCGGCCACATCGGTCGCGAGATTGAAAAGCTCCCATTCCTCCGTGCCATAGGGTTTGTATTGCCAACGCAACTTCCAGTCGCCCTGTCGGACGGCGCGATTGCCGAAAATCTCCCACGCCAGGTAGTCCTGTCCGGAACGGGGCGACTCCGCTTCACCCGCCAGCGTCTTGACCCAGGACTTGCCGATCAACGGCGGCGGTTCGTGACCGTTGATCGTCTTGGGATAACTGGCGCCGGCCACTTCGAGCAGCGTGGGCATGATGTCCGCCACGTGCATGATGCTGCGGCTGATGGTGCCCGGTGCCTGCTTCACGATGGGGCCGCTGACGATGAGGCCGTTGCGGATGCCGCCCTCGCCCATGAGACCCTTGTAATGGCTGAACGGCGTCATTGAAACCTGCGCCCACATCGGACCGTAGCCGACGTAAGTATGGGGATCGCCCCAAGCGTTGGGATGGTTTTGCGACCACTGCATGGAGGCGAAGAGAAAATTGCGCGTGCCGGGCATGCCCGCGACCATCTTGAAGAGGTCGGTTCCTTCCGCCCCGTTGTCGCCAAACACGATGAAAATCGTGTTGTCGTACTCGCCGATCTTCTTCAGATAGTTGATCAGCCGCCCGACGTGGTGATCCATGTTCTCCACCATCCCGGCGTACAGTTCCATCTTCTTGCCCATGATGGCTCGTGCCGCGGGCGCCAGCAGAGTGGCATCGGGGATGAACCACATGCGCTCGGCCAGTTCCGTGCCTTTGGGCACGAGGCCCATTTCAATCTGGCGCTGCAGCCGTTCCTTGCGCACCGCGTCCCAGCCCTTGTCGTATTCGCCCACGTGGCGGTTGCGCCAGTCGCGCGGCAGATGGAACGGGTCGTGAGGGGCCTGGTGCGAAACGAAGGCAAAGAACGGTTTGCCGTCTTTCCGCCCCTCCTCAATGAAGCTGATGACCTTATCGGTGTAGGTCTTGGTGGCGTAGTAATCCTTGGGGAGTTTCTTCAGGTAGCGTCCATCTTCGGTGAAGGTGGATTTCGGATTGGCGGCGGTGAAACTCCACATGTCCCAATAGCTGCCCGCGCCGTCGAGCAGCGAGAAGTCGCGTTCGAATCCGCGCGCGGCGGGGATGTGATCAGGTTTTTTGCCCATGTGCCATTTGCCAACCATGTAAGTGTGGTAGCCGGCGTCCTTGAGCACCTGCGGCAGGGTCGTGACGCGCTTGTTGAGGTCGCCTTCGTAGCCGTCCACGCCCCACTGGTTGGGTGCCGCCCACTCGTCCATGGCACCCAGACCGTTCAGGTGCGTATCCACGCCGCTCAGCAGCATCGAGCGCGTGGGCGAACAACTGGCGCTCGTGTAGAACTGGGTGCAGCGCACCCCGGCTTTGGCCAGCCCATCCAGGTTCGGGGTCCTGATTTCGCCACCAAAGGCGCCCAAGTCGGAAAAGCCGAGATCATCGCCGAGGATGATGACGATGTTCGGCCGTTTGCCCTCGGCGGCCGGGCTGGCGGCCTGTGCGCCGGTGGCAGTCAAAGCGAGCCCGCCCACTACGGCGGCGGCGATCTTCAGGTTTTGTTTATAGGTGATTTTCATGGTCATGCCTTTCAAAGGTGAACCGGAGGGAACCCGGGAAATGATATCTCTTTCTGCTTCTCTGTGATCACTGTTTGCTCACTGTGAAATTCGGTTCTTCATTTCGGGAAGAGAAGGGTGACTTGGAACCGCAGGCCCCACTCAGGCCCGCCGCTCGGACCTTCGGCGTAGTAACGCCCGCCCAATTGGAAGGCGACGGGCTGTTTGCCAATCTTCAACAACTGCTGCACCGACGCGTTGATGGGCACGCTCCATTGTGCACGATCCCAGTCATAAGAGGACTCCGTGTTCGCCCCGAAGGTGGTAAAGGTCTTGGTGGTGTAGGACACGAACGGCTGGAGGAAGGTCCGGTTGACATCCGCCCGGCTGCCTTCACCGGCAAAGGACCAGATGTGATTTGCAAGCACGCCATAACTCCACGGTCCCTGCTGTTTCAAAATCACACCCGTCGGCCCGGCACCCCACTTTTCTTCGCCGAGTAAATCGTCGGTGGCGGTCGGGATCTGCAACACCGGTCCCGCACCCCAAATCCAACCGCCCTTCGTCGGGCTCACCGGCGAGAAGAACAGGCTCTGGACGGTGTCCGCCAGGCCCGACTGGCTGGAAGTGTTAATGACGTTTTCCTGATACACATAGGGCACAATCGTGCGCGAGATGACGTTCCAATCCTCGTGGAGCGAAAACGGAATCACCGGTTGCACAGCCAGCGTATATCTGAAGCCGTCGTCATTCGGCCCGCCGCCCCAGTCGAAGTTGTTTTGCAGCGGGAGGCTGATGAGGGTGGCGATGGGATTGGAGAGCTTCTTGGCGAGTTCGGCGGCTTTGGCCTTTTCGTCGTCCGCTCCGGCGCCACCGGCGCCGGAGGAAGCCACGTCAGCCGGCGCAAGGATGACGGAACGCCCCGGGGCATGCCCGCTTTGGCCCAGGGCGGCACAAAGATGAGCTGGCGGCACCGCCAGTGCTGCGGCCATGAACAGTCGGGAGAAAACGATTGTGACTGATGTCATGGTTTCTGGATTTGGTTTGATGGTGATGGGATTTGACCTCTACATGGGGCGGTAGCCCGCATTCTCCACGGTCACCCTCAAATCCTTGCCCTTGGCATCCAGAACCGTGGTGGCAGCATAGGTTGCGTTGTTGTTGAGCGTGCCGAAGCGGACGTCCAGGGTCACGGGCTCCTTCTGCGAGTCGAGGTACGTGAATACTTTGGCCGCGACCGGTCGGTTGCTTGCCAGATCGACAGCCAACGTCAGGCTGTCGCGGCTCTTTAGGTAGTCGGCGAAGACCAACCGCGCCTGCTGCCCGGGCTGGGGCGAAAGGGAGACCTTGCCGGCATCCTTCGCTCTCTGAATGAGGGTCGGCTGCGGCGGCATGTACAGCTTCACCAAGGCCACGGCCTCCTTCATGTAGTCGGTCAACTCCTCCTGCTTGGCCTCGGCAATCTTGCGGCGAAAGGGACCGCGTTTTTTGGGCGGGGGAGCCGTTTGCGACAAGAGTACTTTTTGAACCTTGCCATCCGCGCCGTAGTAACAGCGTTCCTGCTTGCGGGATTTCTCGTCGCCCTTGAGACTGACGATGGTGGTTTCGACCCATTCGTATTGCTTGAGGATGGCCTGGCTGGCCGCGAGCGAGGCTTTCAGGGCCACGACCCGTTCCTGCACGGTGGGTTGTTGAGCGAGAGCCAAGCTGAGCGGGAGGATCAGCAGGACGGTCTGAGTGAGATATTTAAACGATACTTTCATGATGTTTTGCGTGGTTACTGGCTACTGGCGACTGGCTACTAACTACTGATCACTGATTACTGATTACTGATCACTGATTACTGATTACTGATCACTGGCTACCGGCTACTGGCTGCGTTGCTTGTGCTCGCAGATCACCGCCTACGGCCGCCGCCTGAACGCCCGCCGCCCGAAAAACTTGAAGCAGCCGATCGTGACCGCGAGCTGGAGGATTGATACTGGCTGGTGCGCTGGGCCTGCTGGTTGCCGTACTGGCGCGCCTGGGCCTGCGAGTCCATGCTGCTCTTGTTTTGACTCCACCTGCTGGAAGCCGTCGAGGTGCTCGGGGGGGCCGCACGGGGGGTCGCGCGCGGCTGCGAGGTGGAACTGGGCTGCGCCTGACGGCTCGCGCCGGGGCTGCCGGCGGAGGTGCTGGCGGCTTGTGGGCTGGCGGCGGCGGGTTGCGGCTTCGACGCGCTCTCCCAACCACTGCCCGAGTTCTGCGACCACGTACCGTTCTCGTTCTTCTTATACACGGTGTCGCCATTGCTGGCATAGATATCGCCAGTCCGGGTTTTGCCGACAACGCCCTCGCCGCTGTCCGTGTCCCAAGCCACCCGGCCGCCGCCTCCGGCGGTTCGAACGGCCCCCGCGCTGCCGGAATCACCCGAGACATAACCGCCCGCAGC
>JAFGQR010000096.1 GCA_016935555.1 Verrucomicrobiota bacterium | reverse complement strand
TGCCGCCGACACCGGCCTGCAGGCGCGCAAAACTCCGTTCGGAGAATTCCCAGGGCACAAAGCCTAGGGCCACAAGGCGCGGTTGGGGTTCGCAAATCTGCCATACGGGCGCTTTTTGGGCCAAAGAAACTGCTTGCAAAGCGGCGTCGGTTCTGGTTTATTCTGTTTTCAGGATTCCCGACATATATGCGTTGTTGTTTTTGCGCTGAAGAACGGTGTTGTCGCACCGCCAATGTGAGGCCTGCCTGCGTGATGTCGTCATGCCTCTGGAATTGCAGTGCGCCCTCCATTCCGTCGGCCTGTCCTTTCCCAGGTTGTTGATGTCGATCACCTAAACCCTAATTCAGTATGAACCCCATGAATGCTACCCGTAAAGAATCCACAACCGTGGACGCTTCCTCCCAAGGGGCTTTCGTTGCCGGTCTGACGACGAATGGTCCTTCCGCCGGGCCGGATCCGATTCGACCCCGCACGCGCACGCGCGCGGCCGTTGCCCGGTGCCTCGGGATGCTGGGGCTGCTCCTGGGCCTTTGGATGGCCGGGACGGCGCAGGCTGCCGATGTCAGCCTCACGGCGAGCGACCCCGCCGGATCGGACTCGTGGGACGAAGCCGGCCGCTGGAGCAACGCCGCCGCGCCCTCGTTGGGCAACAATTACTTCACCGCCAGCTTCCAATTGCGGACGCCCAACAGCCTGGCCGGCAACACCACCTTTGCCGGCGGCTCGCTGACTCTCAATGGCGGGTCGGTGCTGTATAAAGGAAGCGGCAGCCGCACGATCACCATCAACAACTTGACTCTGGACGGCGGATCGCTCCTCAACGGCAACGCGAGCACCACCTTCACCCTGTCGGGCAACGGGATCACGGTCAACACGACCGGGGCCTTCGATTCCACAACCGACTCCGCCAACCGGACTATTGTCATCAACCCGGCCATCGCGGGCGGCGGCACGATCACGTGCCGAGGCAATGGCCAGATTCACCTCCTCAATACCGCCTCGACTTTCAGCGGCAAGTGGGTGTTGGGTGGCAACCAGACGCGGTTGGTGGCGGACGCCGTGCTGGGAGCCGTGCCGGCCGCGTTTGTGGCCGACGCGGTGACGATTGATGGCGGGCTGGTGTTGAATCGCGACACCGAAGTGGCCATCGCCGCCAACCGGGGCATCACCCTGACCGCCAACGGCGCCCGTTTGGAAGCCGGCTGGAGCAAAACCTTCACGATTCACAGCCCGATCACCGGCGCGGGCGGCGTGACCGCCATCACCGATTCCACCCCCGGCATGATTTCCCTGAACGGGATCAACACTTACACCGGCCCCACCGTCGTCCAAAACAATTCCCGCCTCCAAATCAACGGCTCCCTCGCCGCTGACAGCACCGTCACCGTCCAGAGCGGCGGCTTGCTCGTGGGCAACGGCACCATCCACGGCACCCTGACCGCCGACGCCAACGGCAATGTCGGCGCAGGCGGCTTGTTCGCCCCTGGCACCCTGACGGTGAACAACGCGGTCACCTTGAACGGCGCCGTGCTGTATGCGGACCTGGCCAACAACACCACGGTGGGCGGCAACGTGAACGACCTGCTCGTCGTCAACGGCGACCTCAACCTCCAAGGCACCGTCACCGTCTCCGTCACCGCCCTTGAAAACACCCTCGCGGCCGGACCCTACACGCTGATCACCTACACCGGCAACCTCACCGGCAGCGCCGACAACCTCGTCGCGGCGCCCTCGCGTTACACCATCACCTTCGACACCAGCACGCCCGGACAAATCAAAATGACGGTTCAGGACGGCCCGCCCGCCAACCTCGTCTGGCAGGGCGACAACGCGCTCAACCTGTGGGATTGCGCCACGCCGAACTGGCTCAACGGCGGCAGCGCCGACACCTTCCGCAACGGCGACAACGTCCTCCTCGACGACACCGGCGCCAACGGCGTTCCGCTCCTGATCAGCAGCCCCACCCTGCTCAACACCCTCATCCCCGGCTCCGTCACCGTCAATGCCAGCATCGACTACACGATCGGCGGCGGACGGCTCGCGGGCCCGATGACGTTGACCAAGCAGGGCAGCGGCATCCTCACCCTCGCGGCCGCCAACGGCAATCTCCCCAACTATTTCACCGGCCCCGTCGTGATCGAAGGCGGCCGCGTCCGGGCTGGCTACGTCCGTGCGCTCGGCGACGTTGCCGGCGCCACCCTGGTGAAGGCTGGCGGGGCGCTGGACGTCAACGGACAGAACCTCGGCTACGAACCCGTCTTCATGGTGGGCGACGGTCCGGACGGCAACGGCGCGGTGGTGAATTACGGCGGCAACCAGAACAATGCGCTGCGCGTCGTCACCATGACCGGCGACGCCACTGTGGGTGGTTCAGGCCGGTTCGACATCCGCGGCGTGCCGGGCGACACGTTCCTGAACACAGGCGGCAACGCCTATAACCTCACCAAGAAAGGCCCGGCCCAGTTTTCGCTCGTGGGGGTGACCGTCGACGCGGCCCTGGGCGACATCGACGTGCAGAGCGGCGTGTTCAGCTACGAGAGCACCACCACCTCGCTGGGCGATCCGGCCAAATCCCTGACCCTCGGCCAAAACGCCCAGCTGATACTCTGGGCCACGGCCAACCCCCTCGACAAGGTCATCATTCTCAACGGCGGCACCACGGCCAACCTCAACAACGGCTCCGGCACCAACACCATCGTCGGCCCTGTCACCCTGAATGCCGACAGCCTGTGGAGTGTGGCCGGCACCAGCCTCGCGGTTTACGGTGCCATCGGCGGCAACGGCGGGCTTACCAAGTCCGGCAGTTCGCCCCTGTTCCTCTATGCCGACAACACCTACAGCGGGCAAACGGTCGTGGCCGGGGGAAGCGTCATCCTGGATGCGGAAGCCTCCATCCCGAACAGCGTGGCCATCGCCGTGGGCAGCGGCACCACCCTCGACGTTTCGAAAGTGTCCACGGCGCACGGCGCGTTTGTGCTCAACGGCGCGGTGAATCAAACCCTTTTGGGCAGCGGCTCCGTCGCCGGCAACGTCACGGCCGGCAGCGGCGCGGCCATCTTCCCCGGCACCAGCGCCGGCACCCTCACCATCAACGGGAATCTCGCAATGACCGATGGTTCCTCAGCCACCATCGAGTTGGGCGCTGCCACCACCGTGGGCGGTGGCGTGAACGACCTGCTTGCGGTCAACGGCAACCTCACCCTCAGCGGAACCGTCACCCTGCGCTTCAACGCCATGGCGCCGCTGGACACCGCCAACCCCTACACCATCGCCACCTACACCGGCACCCTCGACATCGCCACCGTCATTCCCATCGTGGTCTCGGATTCGCGCTACACCTTCACCCTCGACCCCACCACCTCCCCCGGCAGCATCCTCGTCTGGGCCGCGGCGCTGGGTGCAGGCCCCGAAGACCTGACCTGGCAGGGCAACGTTCCCGGAAGCGAAACGGTGTGGGACGTGAAAACCACCGCCAACTGGCTGAACAGCCTGGCTGCGGCGGATGCGTTCTTCCAGGGCGACGACGTGCGCTTCGACGACACTGCGAGCGGCACGACGGCGACCTTGGCCGGCACCGTCACCCCGGCGAGCCTCGTCGTCAGCAACGAGACCAAGAACTTCACTTGGACCGGCTCGGGCAAGCTGAGCGGTCCGTCCGCCATCCTCAAGCAAGGCGCCGGCAAACTGACGATTGCGAATGCGGGGGTGAATGACAACAGCGGGACCACCACCATCGAGGCCGGCACGCTGGAAGTGGGCAATGGCGGCACCGGCGGCAACCTTAACACCGCCGCCATCGCCAACAGCGGGACCCTCGTCTTCAACCGCAGCGATGCCGTCACCGTCCCCAACGCCATCAGCGGCGCCGGCAGCGTCGAAAAACAAGGCGCGGGCCTCATGATCCTGAGCGCCGCCAATTCCGCCATGGACGGCCCCGTCACCGTCGCCGCCGGCACGCTCCGGACCGGCAACGCCGCCGCCCTCGGCACGGTCGCCGCCGGCACGGTTGTCGCCGATGGCGCGACCTTGGACGTCAACGGCCAGAGCCTCGGCAACGAACCCATCACCGTTTCCGGTGCGGGCGTCGGTGGCGCCGGGGCCATCTACAACAGTGGCGGCGGCCAGAATAATGCCACGCGATTTGTGACGCTGCTTGGCGACACCACCTTCGGAGGCGTCGGGCGGTGGGACATCCGAACCGACAACCCGTCCACCACGCCGGCGGCGCTGACGGGCAACTCGTTCAACCTGACGAAGGTCGGGCCAAACGAGACTTGGCTGGTCAACCTCGGCGACATCGGGGTTCGCAACATCAGCATCAACCAGGGCATTCTCGGCATCCAGGGCACCACCACCATGGGCGATCCCCTGGACAGCCTCACGGTCAACCCGGGCGCCAGCCTGGCATTCTATGCCAACAACAACGCCGCCACTCCGATCGACAAGATGATGGTGATGAACAACGGCACCTGGATCAACAACAACGGCGATAATTTCTTCACCGGCCCCATCACGCTCAACGGCGCCAACACGCTCACCATGAGCGCCACCCTGCGGTTGCTCAACGTCATCGACGGCCCCGGCAGCCTCATCAAGGCCAACAGCGGCACCCTGGTGCTCGGCGCGGACAACACCTACTCCGGCAACACTGTGGTGCAAGGCGGTTACCTGCGCATCGGCAACGGCGGCCCCAGCGGCTCCATCCTCGGCACCGTCTATACCACCAGCGGCCGCGTCGATATCGAGCGCTCCGACACCTACACCCAACCCTTCAGCGTGCTCGGCGCCGCCGGCATGGGAATCCGCACGCCCGCCGGGGTGGTTTGGGACGGCACCGCCACCATCGACATCACTGGCAACGTCGAAGTCGGCCGCGATGTCCCGGGCAAACTCATCGTCCAGGGCACCGCCAGTGCCAGGATGGGCCACCTCATGCTCGGCAACCCCGCCAGCATGCCCGGCGATGTCGTCCAAACCGGCGGCGATGTCACCGTCAACTACAGCATGCGCGTCGGCCACTGGCCCACCGAAACCAGCACCTACACGATGGAAGGCGGCCAGCTCACGCTGGTCGGCACCCCGGGCGGCGCGGCGTTCGGCACCAGCGAGCAGAACGGAGTCCTGTACATCGGCGTCGACGGCACCGGCATCTTCACCCAGAAGGGCGGCACGGTGCGCGCCCACGGCTTGGGCTTGGACAACCGCGGCAACAGCGCCGGTGACGACACCTTCAACCTCGAAGGCGGCACCTTCATTGTCGGGCCTTCGGGCATCGGCACCGCCAACGCAGCCAACACCTACGTCGTCAACCTCAAGGGCGGCACGCTGGGCGCTTCCGCCAACTGGGCCTCCGCTCTCAACATGAACCTGGTCGGGACCGAGACCATGCCCATCGTGAACCCCGACGCCTACACCGTCACGCTCTCCGGCATTCTGAGCGGGGTCGGCGGCCTGACGAAGGACGGCGCCGGCATTCTCTTGCTCAATGGCGGCAACACCTACGAAGGCCTCACCCTCGTCAACGCCGGCGTCTTGGGCGGCATCGGTTCGCTCGCGGGGCCCATGACCGTCGCCGTCGGCGGCACGTTCGCTCCCGGCACCAGCCTCGGCACCTTCACCGTCAACAACGCCGTCACGCTCTCCGGCACCACCGTCATGGAACTCGACCGCGACGCCTCCCCGAACAGCGACCTGCTTGCCGGTGTCACCGTCCTGACCTGCGGCGGCACCCTCCAGGTCGTCAACACCGGCGCCGCCCTCCAGCCCGGCGACACGTTCAACCTGTTCGACGCCGCCGAATTCGCCGGCAGCTTCGACACCGTGATCCTGCCCGACCTCGCGCCGGAACTCGCCTGGAAAGTCGGCAGCCTGATGACCGACGGCACCCTGATGGTCGTTGAAAAACCCGCCATCACCGTCCAGCCCGCCAGCCAGACCGTGGCCGTCTGCGACCCCGCCACCTTCACCGTGACCGCCACCGGCACCCCGCCGCTCACGTACCAGTGGTTCTTCGGCGCCAACCCCATCCCCGACGCAACCGCCGCAACCTTCACCCTCGCCAAGGTCGCCGTCGCCGACGCCGGCGATTACTCCGTCCTCGTCTCCAACGGCGAGCAGTCCGTCACCAGCGCCTCCGCTTCTCTTACGGTCGGCCCCGATGTCACGGATCCCGTCATCGTGACCTGCACTCCCGACCGGACGCTTGCGTGCGGCCAGCTTGGGGAGGTCAACACCTGCGTGTTCAGCACCTTGGCCTACGACAACTCAGTCAAGGACCTCACCAACCGCTTCAACCCCGGCCTGGCCGAAGTCGGAGACGAAATCATCCTCGACGGCACCGCGCGCCAGGCCCAGCAGTTCGTGTTCGAATACTGGGGCGCCAACTCCGGCCAGCCCGCCTTCGTCGGCACCGTCCAGGCCCGCGTCCGCTTTTACGCCAACGACGGCGCCCCTTACAACGGCTATCCCACGCCCGGCACTGTCCTCTATGACAGCGGCGATTTCCCCGTCGACGCCACGGAGCGCGCGACGCTGATCATCGACGATTTCACCAGCGATGCCGCCGTGCCCCTGGCCGGCCCCTTGCCCGACCAGTTCACTTGGTCCGTTCAATTCAGCGGACTCGACGCCACCGATTCGGCCGGGCTCGACCTGTTCTCGCCGCCGGTGATCGGAAGCACCTTCCCCGATTACTGGGAACGCGCCGGGACCGATTGGACGCTCAAGACCAATGCGACCATCGCCGTCGATTTCGCCGCCCAAATCACCGCCATCGACCCGAGCCGCACCTGTGTCGCGTTGCCGGACCTGACCGGCGACCTCGTGGCCACGGATAATTGCGAGATCGTTTCCGTCAGCCAGTCGCCCGCCGCCGGCACCCTGCTCGCCCTGGGCGACACGTCCGTCGCCTTCACCGTCCAGGACGCCGCCGGCAACAGCGCCGGCTGTGTCATGACCGTCACCGTCGCGCCCCTGCCGGGTGTGTCTGTCGATGACCACGTCATCTGCAGCGGCGAGTCCGTCACCCTCGTTCTCGAAACCGAGATGACTGATGCCAGCTATTTGTGGAGTCCGGGCGGCGAGACCACCCGCGACATCACCGTTTCCCCCATGGAAACGACCGTCTACGAGGTTGTTGTCACCGACAACTTGAGCGGTCTGCACAACTCCGCCTCCGCCACCGTCACCGTCAACCCCAGTCCCGTCGTCACCGTCAATTCCGAGTATGGGTGTCCGGACCTTCCGGTGACGCTGACCGCCACGCACAATGTCGCGAACCCCAGGTTCCTGTGGGCTCCCGGCGGCGAAACCACCCCGAGCATCACGTTCGTGCCCACCGAAACCGCCACCTACACGGTCACGGTCACGGATCAGGACACCGGCTGTGCCACCACTGCTTCCGGCACGGTCACCTTCAAGGGCTGGAACCTCTTCGCCAACACCAACCCCATCGTCATCAACGACGCCTTGGCGGCCAGTCCCTACCCGTCCACCATCACCGTCTCCGGCCTGGATGCCACACTCTGCCGCCTCACCGTCACGATCAGCAACCTGAGCCACAGGTTCCCCGATGACATCGACATCATTCTCGTCACCCCCAGCGGCGAGAAATCCTATGTCCTCTCCGATGCCGGCTTCTACCAGGGCATCGACGACGTCACGCTCGTCTTCGATGATCTCGCCCCCGCCATGCTGGCCGAGGATGACCTCATCCTCAGCGGCACCTACAAGCCCACCAACTACGGCGCCAAACGCGACGGGACACCCGATACCATGCCCGCCCCCGCTCCCGTCGGCCCTTACCCGACGAACTTCACCCACTTCAATGGCATCAACCCCAACGGCGTCTGGTCGCTCTATGTTTTCGACGACGCCCTCGAAGATGCGGGTCTGATCGCTGACGGCTGGAGCCTGGCCATGTCCACCGCGACGCCGTTCACCGACGTCCAACTCACCGTCGACGACGTGCCGGATCCCGTCGCCGTCGGCAGCACCCTGACCTATACCCTCACCGCCGCCAACCCCGGCCCCTCCCCGGCCAGCGGTCTTGTCGTCGTGGACACCCTACCCGCCGGCGTCACCTTCGTGTCCGCCACCGCCAGCCAGGGCGCCTGCACCGAAGCCGCCGGGGTCGTCACCTGCGACTTGGGCGACCTCGCCATCGGCGCCAGCGCCACCATCACCCTCGAAGTCATCCCGACCGCTGTGGCCGAGCTTGTGACCAGCGCCAGCCTGACCTGCGAGACCCTCGAGTTCGACACGGCCAACAACACCGCCACCGCCACCACCACCGCCCTCGAAGCGCCCGCCATTACCGGCGCGCCCGTCGACGCCTTCGCGTGTGTCGGCGGCGATGCCAGCTTCAACGTCGTTGCCTCCGGCTCCGCCCCGCTGACCTACCAGTGGTACCTCGGCGCCGATCCGATTCCCGACGCCACCAACTCGGTGTTGACCTTCAGCGGTGTCCAAGCCGAAAACCTCGGCGCCTACACCGTCGCCGTCATCAACCCCGTCGGCTCCGCCAACGCCACCGCCACCCTCGCGTTCTATCCCGCCCCCACCATCACCGCCCAGCCCGCGAGCACCGGCAGCCCCATGGGCAACTCCGCCACCTTCAGCGTTACCGTGTCCAGCGACGCGCCCCCGACCTACCAGTGGTCGTTCAACGGGACGCCGATCGAAGGCGCCACCGGCGCAACGCTCGAGCTGAGCAACCTCACGTTTGCCGACGCGGGCGCCTACCAGGTCGTCGTCGGCAACTGCGGCGGCCAGAGCGTGACGAGCGACCCCGCCATCCTGACGGTGACGCCGATTGCAGGCATCAGCTTCGACTTCAACACACCGGGACAATACGCCAGCACACCCTACTGGTGGGAAGGGGCGGATTGGATCAACAACGTGTTGCCCAACCCCGCGATTGAGTCGCTGACCGGCGGTATCGGCGGCAGCGGCGGGGTGGATTTCAACGGCACCGTGACCTCCGACAACACGTCCATGTGCGTTCCGGTGGGCTACGATTTCTCGCTCAACGGCAAGACGCTTGTGGCGTCGGTGATGGTCAAGGTGAAGGATGCCACCGGCAACGGCCGCAATACGCAGCTGGGCTTTGTGACCGCGACGAACGCGTGGAACGCGGGCCGGTCCGCGCGGGGCATTAACGACGACAACCCACAGGGTTTCATGACGGTCATCCTGCAATGCACGGCCAACGCGACCGAAACGTACCAACTGCGTCTGCAGACCCGCCGCACCGATGGCGGCATTGCGGAAGTGACGCCTTCCCCCACGCCGCAGGCAGCCCTCGCCATCGGAACGTGGTACAAACTCGTGGCGACCTTTGCCAACATCACCGGGACGGCGGCCGACACGCTGACGGTGTCGGGGATGCTGCAAGAGATGGGCCCCGACGGGACCACGCCGGGCGCGGTGGTGATGAGCTACCCGCCGGTCAGCGTGCTGAATCCCAGCTTGGTCCAGCAAAAGAGCATGTTCCTGGCCGTCCGCACCGCCAACCAGAACACGCTGGGCCCGGATTTCTGGGACAACCTGTATGCCTATGCCAACCCGGGGCCGGTCTATTTCGTGGCGCAACCAGCCAGCCAAACCGTGGTGCAAGGCTCGACGGTGACGTTCCGGGCCCTGGTCGATGGCGAGGCGCCCTACACCTACCAGTGGCAGAAGAGCGACGGCCTGGGTGGGTTCGCCGACATCCCGGGGGCGGGCAACTGGAAGTATACCACCCCGCAAGCGGTGCTCAGCGACGACAACACCCAGTACCGGGTGGTGGTGACGGGCCCGGCCAACTCGGTGACGAGCGAGCCGGCGACATTGACCGTCCAACCGCTCGAGTTGGCCGTGGTGTCCGCGGGCAGCGCCGACGGACTGACTGTGGGTGTCCGCTTCAACCAGCCGGTCGATAAAACCAGCGCCGAGAACCCGGCCCATTACACGATCAACGGCGCGCCGGTACTGCGGGCACTGCTGCGGCCGGATGAGCGCGCGGTGTCGCTGACGCCCTCTGCCATCCTGACCGGCGTCTTCACAGTTGAGGTGCAGAACGTGGTGGATCTCTCGGGCGGCGCTCTGGGCGCCCAAAACAGCGCCTCGGGAACCGTGGCCGGCTTGACCTCGGTGGATGTGAACGCGCCGCTCACGCCAGGGGAAACGTTCAGTGACGCCGACGGCGCGTTCGAGTTGATCGGCGGCGGCGCGGACATCTGGGGCACGGCCGACCAGTTCCACTATGTGTATGGTCAACACACGGGCGACTTCGACGTGCGGATGCAGGTGCCGCGCATGGATATCGTGCGGACGCCGAGCAAGGCGGCATTCGTCATGCGGGAATCGCTCGATCCGCCGAGCCGAATGCTGTTTGTGGAAGTCAATCCGATGTGGCCGGCGCGGCAGTACTACTCGGCGGGCAAACGGGATGCCTACGGGGCCAGTGCCAACGGGTGGCAGTCTTCCAGACCGACCGCCAGCTATCCAAACGCCTGGATGCGCTTCCGCCGTGTCGGCGACACGTTCACGGTGTTTGCCGGCACCGATGGACTCAACTGGGCGCAGTTTGGCCAGACCACCGCAGTGTATCCCGAGACCGTCTACCTGGGGATCGGAGCGTGTGCGGTGGTGAACGCTTCCGGGACGCCCTTCCGCACCACGATCCAAGCGTACAGCGACGTGCCCGGCTACCCGGGATCGTCGATCGTCTTGTTGAGCGATCCGGCGGACGTGACCGTCAACGCCGGCGCGACCGCCACGCTGTCGGCGGCCGCCGTCGCTGTCGGCGCGCCCAATAACGAAATTGGTTTCGTCTGGCAGCGCAGCGACGGGGCGGGCGGCTGGGTCAACGTCCCCGGCGCCAACTCGGCGCCCAACCTGGGTGTCGGCGAGAGCGGCGCGACCAACTCGTTCACCACAGGCCCGCTCTATCCGGCCGACAACGGCGCGCAGTTCCGCGTGATCGCCAAGATCCCCGGCGACGGCTCCGTGACCAGCGCCGTGGCCACGGTGACGGTCGGCGACACGACGCCGCCCACCCTGGTGTCCGCCGCGGTGCCGGCCCTGGACATCTACCAGGTCGTCCTGGTCTTCTCGGAGCCCCTGAGCGACACGGCAACGGTCACGGCCAATTACGCGGTCAAGAATGCCGGCGGGGCGGACATGGGCGTGGTCAGCGCCGTCTTCTTTGGCACGGATCCGCGCACGGTGATCCTGACGACGACGGCGCAATTGGTTCAGGGCAGCTACACCGTGACGGTGAACAACGTGCAGGACCTCAACGGCAACACCATCGCGCCCGACGCGACGCTGGGCTTCGACTCGTCAGGTGTGCCGACGCAGCCGGTGGTGATCGAGGCCTACCAGGATGTGGGCACAGGCGACGGCGTCTCGGTGCTGCTGAATCACGCGCTGTATACGGCGGGCAACCCGACGTTCATCACCTATGACACCATCTTCGCGTTCAATCCCAACATCAACAACTTCCAGGACGGCTACGGCGTCAAGGCCTACACCTACTACGTGCCGCCGACGACGGGCACCTACAAGTTCTGGGTCCGCAACGACGATGACATTGAACTGTGGATGAACACCAGTGGCACCGACCCCGCCGGAGCAACCCGGCGCGTGAACCAGACGTCCGCCAGCGGTTACAACGCGCGCTTGCAAAACGTCAACCTCACCGGCGGCCAGCCCTATTACATGGAAGTGCGGCTCAAGGAAAACAGTGGCAACGACGGCTTCTCGATCGTACCGCGCTACCAGAGCGACGGCTCGACACCCGCGGCCGGTTCGGGAGCCTATACGGGGATCGGGACGTTCCTGTATCCAGCCGCTGTGGCGCCGCGCGCACCCACGATCGTGGAGATCTACACCGGCCAGGGCGGCAGCGACCTGGCGAATCTGGCGGCGGCGACCAACTTGGCGAACTTTGTCTCGCACACGCCGACCCGGAGCGGTTACTCGAAGTATCTGGCCTTCCAGCCGGGGCTGCAGAACACACGCTACGACAACTACGTGGGCCGGCTCTGCAGCTATTTTGTCGCGCCGAGCAACGGCCTGTATCGGTTCTGGATCCGGAGCGACGACGCGTCGCAGCTGTTCATGAACACCAATGCCGTGAACAGCACCGACCCGGCCGGCGCCAAACTCCTGGCCAGCCAAAACGGTTATAACGCCAATTACACCACCTCCGCTCAAAATGTCCCGCTCGTCGGCGGCCAGAAATATTACATCGAAGGCCGCTGGAAAGAAGGCACGGGCGGCGACGGCATGACGGTCGCCGTGCGGGCGCAGAGCGATGGCGCAACGCCGCCGAACACCGAGTGGATTCGGGAGAATCTGCTGGAGTTCCCGGCCGAGCTCGACGCGTCGCTGGGCGCCATTGCCGCCATGAGCCTCACGCCGGTCAATCCGAGCGTCGGGGACGGCCAGACAGTGACCTTCACGGTCTCGGGCATCACGGGCAGCCGAAAGGGCTTCGGTTACTTGTGGCTGAAGAATGGCCAGCCGATCTCGGCACCCAACGCGGCCACATTCACCACCCCGGCCTTGAGCGCCGACGACGACGGAGCCGTGTTCAGCGTCCTGCTGACCAACCAGTTCAGCTCGGCGACCCTGGCCAGCACGGTCACGGTGACCACGGATACGACACCGCCTCAGGTCATCATCGCCGCCGGTTCCCAGGGCTACGACCAGGTCACCGTGCTCTTCGATGAACCGCTCGATCTCGCCACAGCCACCTACGTGCCCAATTACCAGATCAGCGGCACCCCCAGCGGCGTGGACATCCTCTATGCCTCGCTGGACGCCACACGCACTTCCGTGACGCTTTGGACCACCCTCCAGACGCCAGGACAGGTCTACACCCTCGACATCGCCGGCGTGCGCGACGTGTCCACCGCCCAAAACACGCTCAACACCTCGACCAACTTCACCGCCTGGAACGCCGGCGGGACCGGCGTGTACGTGGAACTCTTCACCAACATTTCCGGCACCGCCGTCGCCAATTTGATGGCGGACGCCAAATACCAGAAAAACCTGCCGGATCTGACCGGCTACGTGCCGACGTTCGGCTTCGCCACCTACACGCCCGGCTTCAACAACTTCACGCCGTTCAGCGGCAATCCCGCCTTGGACAATTATGGCGTGCGGATGTCCGCCTTGTTTGTGCCGCCCAGCAACGGGGTCTATCGCTTCTACATCAAGAGCGATGACGCCTCGCAGTTGTTCATCAACCCCAACGGCCCCAGCCGTACCGCTGACCTGGTCATCCCCACCTCCGGAAACCATCCCGGGGGCGAGCATGCAGGCTACGCCATCGACAACAACGCCGCGACCAAATACCTGAACTTCGACAAGCTCAACGCCGGATTCACACTCGTGCCCCGGGCGGGCGCCACCGTCGTGGCCGGCCTGCGCCTGACCACCGCCAACGACTGGCCCGAGCGCGATCCCATGACCTTCATCCTGGAAGGCACCACCGGTTCGCCCACGGCGGGCCCGTGGATACCCATCGCTTCCGGCAGCACCGAGCTGGCCGGCGTGACCGCGCGCCTGACGCCGGGACCAACCGTCAGCTTCGCCAACGCCGACGCGTACACGGCCTACCGCATCGTCTTCCCGACCATCCGCAGTCCCTTTGTCGCGAACTGCATGCAGGTGGCCGAGGTCGAGTTCCTCGATGCCAGCGGCGCCGACATTGCCGATCCGGGACGGATGTTGGTGGCGCGTGAAGACGACTGCTGCGATGCCTACGGCGATGCCAGCGGCGGCCCGAGCACGGCCGATCTCCCGATGCTGGGTGGCCAGGCCTACTACATCGAACTGCTGGGCAAGGAAGGCGGCGGCGGCGACTACTTCCACGTCGCCGTCCGTGGCCTGGACGATACCGGCGCCCCGGTGGGCGGTGACCCCGTCGGCGCCGCAGGATCAGTGACCGCCGATGTCATTCCTGGGGAGTTCCTGAGCCCGTTCGGCAACCCCGACATCAACCGCCTGGACGTGACCCAGACGCCGCCGTCCGATGTCTATGCGACCGAAAACGACATCGTCACCCTGTCGGCGCAGGCCGCGGCCTTCCCGCCGCAGCTTGGGCCCATGACCTTGTGGCAATGGTCGCGTTATGACGCCGCCTCGGGCACGTTCATTCCCTTCCCGGGAGCGACCAGTTCCAATTTCACCTTCTTCGCCGCGCTGGCTGACGACGGCGTCCAATACCGGCTCCGGGTGTCGCTGCCGGGGACGCTGCCTTACGACTTCCTGATCACCATGCACGTGGCGCCGGATGTCACCCCGCCCTACATGGTGTCGGCCAACAGCATCGATGGCAATGTCATCGATGTGCAGTTCAACGAGCGCCTGGATCCGCAGACCGCCTTCGACTTCTTCAACTACCGCGTCTTCGTGGGCATCAACGAAGTCTTCATTGGAGAGCTCATCCCGCGGCCGGACGGCACCGCGCTGACGCTCAAGCTGACGGAGGGATCGTACGTGCCCATGACGCAGCCGTTCACCGTCGAGGCGATCGGCATTTGCGACGTGGCCAGCATGCCCAACTGCGGCGACAGCTCGACCAACGGCGCCGTGGAATTCCTCACCCCGCTCGATATCAACACCGTGCTGCCGGGCTCGGATTGGAACCCCATCAAGGGATCCATCGACATGACGGCTGACGGGGCCGACATCTGGGGCACCGCCGACGGCATGCGCTTCGCCTACCGCGAAGTGACGGGCAACTTCGACATCAAGGTGCGCGTCGAAGACCTGGTCCGGGCCGACAATTGGACCAAAGCCGGCTTGATGGCCCGCGCCTCGACCAACGCCACCGCGCCGAACGTCACGATGCTGGTCACGCCGACCACCGGCCAGAACACCCACACCTTCCAGTGGCGCTACACCGAGGGCGCCAGCTCGGCCAGCATCCATCGCACCAGCACACCGCCAGGCCCGGCGGACCCGCCGGCCTATCCCAATGCCTGGGTGCGACTGCAACGACTGGGCTCGATCTTCGCCGGTTACTTCAGCACCGACGGGGTGAATTGGACGCTGCAGGCCGCGCGCGACGTGGCCACCAATGTCACCGCGCCCTTCCCGGCGACGATGCTCGTGGGGCTCGCGGTCACCTCGCACACCACCAGCTCCAACACCGTCGCCACATTCCGCGACCTCTACTTCCCGCAGCCGGCGACGATCGACGTGCAGCCGGAGCCGGCCTACCTGGTCAAGGCGCTGCATGAGAGCGCCAGTTACTCCGTGGTGGCCAGCGTGCCGCCCGACAGTGGCACGATCTCCTACCAGTGGTGGAAGGATGGCGCACCCATCCCCGGCGCCACCGACGCCACCCTCAACCTCGCCGACCTCCAGGTCGCCAACTCCGGCACCTACTTCGTCACCGTCAGCGGCGACGGCGGCGGCGAAGCCAGCAACCCGGTGACGCTCGTCGTCAGCAACACGCTGCCGGTCACCGTCGCCGACACGTTCAACACCACGCAGAACGCGGCGCTGACATTCCCCGTCGCGGACTTGCTGGCTAATGACACCGATCCCGAAGGCGACCCGCTCAGCGTGCTCTACGTCAGCGGCCTGCCGCCGACGACGTTCACGGCGGACTTCAACGACGGCTTGGTGCCTGCGGGCGCCAGCATCTACGGCACGGGCGGCGGCGGCGTCATGGATGTCGTGGGCGGCGCCGGCGACAGCGGGTGTGCCAAGCTGACCCTCAACGCGGCCAGCCAGGCCGGGTCCCTCATCCTCAATGAGCTGACCCCGGGCAAACGCGTGTCCGGGTTCACCGCCACCTTCAAGCTGCGCATCGGCGACGCCAGCACCGAACCCGCCGACGGCATCAGCTTCAACTTCGCCAGCGACCTGCCCATCGGCGCCACGACGCCGGCCGCAGCCGAAAACGGCGGCGGCAGCGGGATCAGCTTCTGCATCGACAGCTACCGGTTCGCGACCTACCCGACTGGCGGCACCGCCAACACCTCCGGCATGAAGGTGCGGTATGGCAACGTCGACATTGCCGGCGTGCAAACGCTCACCTGGAACGGCCCCGGCTACGCCACCGTCAACATCACCCTCGCGCCCGACGGGGCCTTCACCGTCATGATCGACGGCACCAACGTGTTCGGCACGTTGATGCTGCCGTATGTGCCCACCACCGGCCGCTTCGGCATCTACGCGCGCACCGGCGGGCAATATCAAACCCACTGGCTCGATGACCTGTCCATCACCGTGCTGACCGTCGACACCGCGCGCGGTTACGCGCTGGGCGGCAGCCTCTACGGCAACGCCTACGTCAAAACCACCACCGGCGTCGGCGACAGCGGCGCCCTCCACCTGACCGACAACGTCAACAGCCAGTCCGGCGCGTTCGTCATCAACGAGCTGACCCCCGGCGTCGGCATCGACTCCTTCACCGCCAGCTTCAAGCTGCGCATCGGCGACGGCACCAGCGACGCCGCCGACGGGTTCAGCTTCAACCTCGCCAGCGACCTGCCCGATGGCACCGCCCCGGATGTCGAAGAAGGCGTCGGGACCGGCTTGTCGCTGTGCGTCGACAACTACCCGGCCGCCGGGCCGGATGCGCCTGCGTTCAAGCTGAAGTGGGGCGGGGCATTGCTGGGGCAGGTGATCATTCCGAAGTGGAACGATCCGAATTACCTGCCCATCACGATCAACCTGGACGCCGATGGCACGCTCGATGTGCTGGTGGCCGGGACCAACTTCGTGGCCGACGTGCCCACCCCCTACCTGCCGGTCATCGGCCGGTTCGGGCTGTTCGCGCGCACGGGCGGTCAGAACCAGACGCACTGGGTGGATGACCTGTCCATCACCGCGGTTGCCGGAGGCACAACGGTGGCCTACGTGCAGGACTTCGACTCGGGCGGCCCGGGCCAGGTCACCATGACCGGCGGCGTCGTCACCTACACGCCCCCGGGCGACGGCTGCGGCACCGACCAGTTCTATTATGTGGCCAGTGACGGCCAGCTGGGCGGCCTCGCGGTCGAGCAGGTGACCGTCAACATCGCCGAAGGCACGCCCGAGCCGCCGGTCATCACCAGTTGCCCGGTCGACTTCACCCTTGCGCTCGATGCGGCCACCTGCGTGGCCTCAATGCCTGACCTGACCGGCAGCGTGATGACGACCGACAACTGCTGCTGCGTCACGGTCAGCCAGATGCCCGCCGCCGGGGTCACATTGAACGCCGGGGTTTATCCCGTCGTGCTCACCGCCACCGACTCCGCCGGCCTGACGGACACCTGCACCGTGCTCGTCACGGTCACCGACCAGAGCGCGCCGTTGTTCTCGCTCTGTCCGGAGCCGCAGTTCCTCAAGGCGGATGCGGCGTGCCAGGCCTCCCTGCCGGACTACACCCTCCTGGTGGTGGCGACGGACTGCAGTTCGTTCGTTCTGACCCAAAACCCGGCGCCCGGGGCCGCGCTGCTCGTCAACAGCACGACGCTGGTCGACGTGGTGGCCACCGACCTCACCGGGTTGACCGCCACTTGCACCGTCACCGTCGTCGTGCAGGACATCACGCCGCCCGAGATGACTTGCCCGTCATCGCAAGTGGTGACGGTGGATCCCGCCACCTGCACGGTGGCCGTGCCTGACTTCGTCGCGCTCGCCGTTGCCACCGACAACTGCGGCGTGCCGATCGTCACCCAGACCCCTCCGGCCGGCACCCTCGTGGGCGTGGGCATCACCAATGTCGTCGTCACCGCAACGGATGTCGGCGGCAACATCGCCGTGTGCAACGTCTCCTTCGAGGTGACCGACCCGGTCAGCGCCCGGCTCAGCATCGCCCTGAATGGCGCCAACGTGGTCATCGCATGGCCGAAGACCTGCACGGCGTATCAACTCATGCAGGCTTCAAACCTCAACGCGCCGATCGCCTGGAGCCAGGTGGCCGAGCCTCCTGCGCTCGTGGGTGACCATTATGAAGTGGCCATCCCGGCCACCAGTGCCGCCATCTTCTACCGCCTGCAAAGACAGTAACGCAGCGCACACGCACACTCTCGCAACGAAGCCGGGCCCAAAGCCCGGCTTCGTTTATTTCGCGAACGTGAACCGCCACCACGTGGTGCCGAGGCTTCGCGCACCCGCCAGCGGCCAGTACCAATAACTGAACAGACAGCCCGCCACCAGCGGTCCCACGATAAATGCGCCCAGGCCCAGGGAGGTGTGGTGGATCAACGCCAGCACAAGCCCAAGACCCACCAGATTGCTGGCCACCGTCGGCCACAGCGACGGAATCCGGTTCTCCATCGAAAGCAGCGTGGTCCAGAACGAAAACTGCATGTCGAGGAAGCTCCCGATGCCCAGCAACACGAGCCAGCGCATCGGCAGCACCTGCTTGTCCGTCGTGAACCAATCCAGCAGCGTCGGCCCCAGCCCAATCGCCGGCACCGCCAGCACCACAAACGTGACCGCCTGCAGCCAGACCCGCGGCGCCAGCAAACGACGCAGCCCCGCCAGGTCGTTCCGCGTCCGATACTGCCCCACCAGTGGCCACTTCACCATCGTCCACACCAGCGCCATCCCCTGAACCAACTGCAGGATGTGCACCGATAACCCATATTGCGCGTTCGCCGCCAGGCCAAACACGTTCAGACAAATCAACGCGTTCGCACTCGTCGCCAGGTAGCTGCTCGAAAATTGCAGCCCCGTCCGCCAGCTCGTCGGCCACAAAATCGACAGCAGCCGCCTCAACCCCTTATTCCCATCCCCCGCCGCCGGCATGCCACCCCGCAGCCGCCGCAGACACGCCCGCCGCGACAGCCATCGCTGCAGCACGCCCGAGACCAACGCGGCCGCCGGCACGCTGAGCAAACCGGCCCCGGCGAGCAGCAGGATGGCCGCCAGCCCCAATTTCACCGTGTAGGCCAGCACCGCCAGGCGCATGCTCAACAGCACCTGGTCCATGCCCCGCAAGAACACCGTCCACCACCCCGCATACACCTCCCATGCCGTGGCCACCAAACTCACTCCCCAGGCCACCCACGTCAGCGTGGGCGACGCCGTCTCCGCCACCCGCAACCCCACCATCAGCGTCCCAAACGCGCCCACGAGCACCAGCGTGATCAGCGCCAGAATCGCATACAGCACGTGGGTGCTCCGCACCAACTGATGCAGCAAACCGTAGTTCGGACCCCGCGCCTGCTCCGTCACCTTCAACCCCAATCCCTGCAGCTCCTCCGCACCCCCCATCGCGTAACTCACATGCCGCCCAATGCTCACGGAAAACCCGAAATCCACGATCGGCACGAGCGCCGCGAGGCTCAGGAACACGTAATACATCCCCAGGTCCGATTCGCTCAGCAACCGCACGATCAACGGCAACAACACCAGCCCCGACGCCAAGCGCAACCCGTGGAACATCCATGACCACACCACGGTGGACTGGCTTAATCGCCTCATGAGTTGATGCGGATTGATCACCACGCTCACCCGCGCCGCCCGCGCCCCGCCATCCAAGCCTCAGCCGCCACCCAAGGAAAGCCGAATGTGTGCGACCCCGGATCATCTCACCGCGCTCGAAATCCATAAACCGGGCAGGGCGAGACTCCCGGTAGGGCGAGACTCCCGGTAGGGCGAGACTCCCGGTAGGGCGAGACTCCGTCGAGCCCTGATACTGCTTCACGTTTCCCTGCTCAAGTCATTGTGGCACGACCCGTGGAGTGAAATGACTGACCTGGTGGCTCCGGATGTCGAACGACCACGCGGCGGACCGGGGCACAACCGCCAACCCGGCCTCGGGTTGCGCCCCGGCTTCTGCAGCCAACGCGGCCAAATACCGTTTCAAATGTCTTGATGCAATTCACTTGCCGGGTGGCTGTGTCACGCAGAACAGCATGCGGCGTTTCCGCATCGCGCCGCGGTAGCCAGCGCGTGCAGACGCGTTGGGGACAAAGTGATCATGACGCCTCCGTATGCGCTGTGATGAATTGCGGCACTACGGCACAGCGTGCAGCCGGTAAAGCCGCCACGGGCCGATCACCGCGTTCGTGACGACATTGTCCTCGGCGAAGGGCGCCGGCGCATTCGGCACCGCGCTCCAGACGTTGGTCGCGGCCAGACCGGTTGCGGACTCAAGCCGGAAGGGGAGGGCAGACGTGGGCCAGGCCAGGCACACCGCCGCCCCGTCTGCCACGCGGGTGATCCGCAGGGTGCGCCCCCGATCCGTCACCACGGCCACGGTGGCGGCGGCGCGGTTGTTCGAACCGTCGGGATCCCCTTCCGCGGCGGCGAGTTCGGGGGCGAACGTCGCATAGCCTTCGGTGGCGAAGCTGCCGCGCACGAGGACGCCGGCCTGGGCCCGGTTTGTGAGATGGTCCCAACGGCATTCCAACCAGCCATTCGTCACCACGCAGCACCCCGTGTCCGTCTCGACGCCGGCGGGGGCGAACCCGGGCGGCAGGGGTCCGGACAGGCTGACGGCGGTGACGGTCCACGGCCCGCGGTTGATGAGGGATAGCGTGAAGAACACCTCCTGCTGCGGGGCGATCCGTTCGGCCGAGGCGGTGTTCCCCAGAACCAGGTCGCCGGGGCCGACCACGAGAAAGAAGGTCGAGGCCGTGGCCGAACCGTCCGGAGTGGCCACGCGCAACGGGCCGGTGGCGGCGGCGCCGGGGACCACGGCGTGCACCTCGGTGAAGGAGATGTTGGTGAACGGCGCTTCGACCCCGTTGAAGGTCACCGAAGTGACGTTGTCCAGCGAGGTGCCTCCAATCCGCACCAGCGCCCCGGTCGCACCCCATCCCGGCGTCACATTCGTCAGACGCGGCAGCGCCCGGAATGCATTGGTGCTGGCGATCCATCCGCCCGGGGTGGCGACGGTCACCGGCCCGCTGCGGGCGCGCTCGGGCACGAAGGCGGTGATGGCGCCGGCTTCGGCGGTGAACGGGGCGGGGGCGTCGTTGAACCAGACCTGCGTGGCGCCGGTGAAATTGGTGCCCGCCAACACCACGGGGTCTCCGACGTGTCCGTTGGTGGGCGCAAAGCCAAACAGCCAGGGCGGATAACAGTAAACCGCCGCGTTCGTGCTCGTGCCTCCCGGGCCCGTGACCGTGACCAGCCCCGTGCCCGCCCCCGCGGGAGCGTGCGCCACGATCTTCTGTTCCGCACCTTCGGCCACCACGTAGGCGGTCGAATCCAATACGCCGTCAAACCGCACCAAGGGCGCGGCGCCGAAATGGACGCCGTAAATCAGCACCTCGGTGCCGCGCGGGCCGCCGGCAGGGGCGAACCGCGTGATGAATGGAAACGGGGGCACGACAAGGAAATTGCTGGTGGTGGTGCCGGTGCCGGCGGCGTTCTGCACGGCGATCGGGCCGGTGGCGGCGCCGGCCGGCACCGCCGCGTCCATCTGGGTCGGCGCCGGCGGCGGCAGGAAGCCGGCTTCGACGCCGTTGAAGGTGACCCGGCTGATGCCCGTGAAATTCTCGCCATACAGACGCACCGTGGCGCCGGGCGCACCCAGCGGCGGCTCGAAACGGTCCACGATCGGCGCGCTGGTGACGACGAAATCCGAGGCGCTTTGACCGTAGCCGGCCGCGTTGCGCACCGTGATTGGCCCCGTGGTCGCGCCCGCGGGCACCGTGACCCGGATCTGGTTCGGCGCCGGGGTGCCAAACGCCGCCACGGGTTGCCCATGAAACCACACGGCCGGCGCCACCAGCCCCGTGAAATTCACACCCTCGATCGTCACCGCAGTCTGCCCCGCTTTGCCCAGCGCCGGCACAAAACCCGTGATCACCGGCAACGTGGTCACCACAAAATCGTTGGTGCTCGTCCCCGACCCGGCGGCCGTGCTCACGGTGATTCTGCCCGTGGTGGCCGCCGGCACCACCGCCCGGATCTGGGTGTAGGCAGGCGCCGAAAACACCGCCGCCGCCACCCCGTTGAACCGCACCGCCGTCACATTCGTGAAATTCGCGCCTTCAACCAGAATCTCCGCCCCCGGCGCCCCCAGCGGCGGCGAAAAACCGTCCACGATCGGTTCGGGGCCGGTCACCCCAAACGCCTGCGTCGTCACGGCCGTGCCTGCTGCGCCCGCGACGCGGATCGGCCCGCTGGCGGCCTCCCCGGGCACCACCGCGCGGATTTGGGTCGAGGCCGTGACGGCGAACGCCGCGCTCACGCCATCAAACTGCACATGGGTCATCCCGTTCAGGTTCGCCCCCTCGACGGTCACGACCGTGCCCGGGGCGCCGCGGCCGGGGCTGAACCCGGTGAGCCGCGGCGCCACCACAAAGTCGGTTCCGCTGACTCCGGTGCCGGTGGGGTTGGTGACCCGAAGGCGCCCGGTGAGGGCGGCAGGCGGCACGACGGCGATCAGTTGCCCGTTGGTGAGGACCTGGAAGTCGGCCAGCCTGGTGTCGAACAGCACCGCAGAGGCCGACGACAGACCCGCGCCGCTGAGCAAGACCTGGGTCCCCGGCGCGCCGTGCGACGGGTTGAACCCGGTGATCGTCGGGGCGGCGGTCAAGGTCTGGCTGGCCAACAACCCCAGCACGCTGAAACAACAGCCGCTCCTCCAGCATCCCGCAGCTCCAGACCGGCGCAAGACACTGTCCAACCACCAGGATGAATTGGCGCACATCACCTTCGAATGCGCATGAATTCGGATTCTGCGCCCGTAATCTCCGCGCCGCCGCGTCCTTCCGCAATCGGAATTTTCCGCCCGCCCACAAGCGGGGTCAGCCCTCGAAATAATAATTAGTGAAACCGGTGAAAGAGCAAAGTGTTATTTCGAGGGCTGACCCTTTTGGCCCATGGTTGAAAACGGGGCAACCAATTCTAGCCTACATTTCTACCCAGGTTCCTGGTGAGAAA
The DNA here is from genome assembly GCA_016935555.1 of Verrucomicrobiota bacterium. Classification (GTDB taxonomy): domain Bacteria; phylum Verrucomicrobiota; class Verrucomicrobiia; order Limisphaerales; family JAFGQR01; genus JAFGQR01. The sequence continues at coordinate 81,028 of JAFGQR010000096.1, read as the reverse complement.
TGCACCCGCCCGGGAGGGCGGGCCGCCCAGCGCTCTATGGGCCGACTGAGCTCGCAACAGAGTGCTTTGGCGCTCGGGCGGGGTTCGCCCCGCCCTGCGGCCCTTCGGGCGCATTTCTCACAGGGCGGTGAGAAATGCGGGCTAAGTCCTTGGTCTTCTGGTGGCTAGGGACGGAATTGAACCGCCGACACAAGGATTTTCAGTCCTCTGCTCTACCAACTGAGCTACCTAGCCAGCCCGCACGACACGGCCACATTCCTCCTCATCGCAACCCGCAATGGCGGGCTTGCCCGGCGTCTGCGCCGTTGCCGGTTCGGGCTGCGGCGCGCGGGCGCGCGGGTGGTGGCCGCGTTCAGACACGCGGCACCATGCCACAACCGAGCCGGGCCACGCAAGCCCCGAATGTGTCCGCGAGTGTTCCAGCCCAAGGAGGTGGACGAAGTTGGCGGGGCTGGACGTCGCCACCACCTGAGCCGGCACGCTTCATCTTGCTCTTGCTCTTACACTGTTGCTCGTGCTCTTCATCGGCACAGTCTTGGCGAGCAAGGGCAAGAGCAAGGGTAGTCCAGGCGCTCTCCAAGCGCGCATTGTCGTCCATGAACCGCCGTCGACATGGCACAATTGAAAATTGAAAATTGGGAATTGAAAATTTTCAATTGGACCCTTCGGCAGCCCATGCGCGGTTCATGGGAAGGGAACACCTCCAAAATTCGGACGTGAATCGAGGCCTTGAACCGCCGTCGACATGGCACAATTGAAAATTGAAAATTGGGAATTGCAAATTTTCAATTGGGCCCTTCGGCAGCCCATGCGCGGTTCATGGGAAGGAGTTGGGCCGATGGAATCGGCGGCGGCGGGTTGTGTGTGGCTGCGGGAATTGGCTTTGCGGCGGGGGGTGGGGCGGGCATGGTGGGGGCATGTCGGGTGTGATTGCGATTGTGGGGCGGCCGAATGTGGGGAAATCGGCGTTGTTCAACCGGATTGTGGGCCGGCGGATAGCGATTGTGCATGATGAGCCCGGGGTGACGCGGGACCGGATCAGCGCGGAGGCGGAATGGCGGGGGCATTCGTTCACGCTGGTGGACACGGGGGGTTTGGGGTTGTTGAAGGGGGAGAAGGCCGGGGACGCGATTGTGCAGGCGGCGTTACGTCAGGTGCAGGTGGCGATTGACGCGGCGGATTTGATTTTGTTTGTGGTGGATCTGACGGAGGGCGTTGTGCCGTTGGATCGCGAGGTGGCGGCGCGTTTGCAGCGCTGCGGCAAGCCTGTGATTGTGGCCGTCAACAAGGCGGACACGCCGGCGTTGGAGGTGGGCGCTGCCGAGTTTGCCGAGCTTGGGTTCGAGGCGATCCAGCCGGTGGCGGCGATTCACGACCGCGGCATCCGCAGCCTGATGCAAAGGGTGATAGCGCATCTGCCCGCGTCGCCGTCCGAGGCGTCCGGGCCGGGGGCGGCTTCGGGTGGGGGCGGGCAGGCGCGGCCGGTGCAGCTGGCGATTGTGGGGCGGCCGAATGTGGGGAAGTCGTCGTTGATCAACGCGTTGACGGAATCGGAGCGGGTGATTGTGAGCGAGGTTCCCGGGACGACGCGCGACGCGGTGGACGTGCCGTTCGAGGTGGAGACGGACGGGGCGCGGCAGGCGTATGTGCTGATCGACACGGCCGGGATGCGCAAGGCGCGGCGGGTGGGCGATTCGATCGAGTTTTTCAGCGTGAAACGGGCGGAGGATTCGATTGCGCGGGCGGACCTGACGGTGCTGGTGTTGGACGCCGAGCAGGGGATTGCGGAGCAGGACAAGAAGATCTGCGACCGGATTGTGGAGAATCGCAAGGCGTGCATTCTGGTGGTGAACAAGTGGGACTTGGTCGAGCCGGGTCTGCGCCGGGCTCGCGCGGAGGCGGGACGGTCCCGGCGGGGGTTCCGCGGGTCCGGGGGGGCGGGTGCGGATTCGCTGCAGGAATTTGGGATGTGGGTGCAGCGGCAGCTGTTTTTTCTCGATTACGCGCCGGTGATTTTCACGTCGGCGAAATCGGGCTGCAACCTGGGCCGTTTGCTGGAGGCGATCCGGTATGTGACGGCGCAGCTGCGGCAGGTTGTTCCCACCGCCGTGTTGAACCGGACGCTGCACGCGGCGGTGGAGCGGCGTCAGCCGGCCAGCGGATCGGGGCAGCGGTTGAAGTTCTTTTACGCGACGCAGGTGCAGTTGGCGCCGCCGACGTTTCTGCTGTTTGTGAACCGGAAGGAGCTTTTTTCGGAACCATACCGGAAATACCTGACGCGCGAGCTGCGCCAGGCATTTGGTTACGAGGGGTGTCCGCTGGTGCTGGTGGCGAAGTCGCGTCCGCAGAAGGCCGGTGAGGCGGCGGCCCGGTGAGCGGGCTAGCCCGCATTTCTACCCGGGAACCTGGTGAGAAATGCAGGCTAGGCGCCGCTTTGGCGTTTGTTCCGGAGGATGTCGCGTTCGGCGGCGATGATGCACTCGAACATGGCGCTGGCGTCGGGGGCTTGGCGCAGGCTGGGCAGGACGTTGCCGGCGTGGGCGAGCAGGCAGATGCGGGCGAGGGTGTGGAGGTGGATTCGGTCGTCCTGGCAGCAGATGAGGAAGAACAGATCGGTGGCTTGGCGGTCGGGCGCGCCGAAGGGGATTTCCTGGAGGGTGCGGCCGAGGGCGATGAAGGAGGCTTCGAACATGTAGGGTTCGTGGTGGCGGGGGTGCAGGAGGGCGAGGCCGCCGGGCAATCCGGTCGAGCAAAGCTCCTCGCGTTGCAGCAGGCTTTGCAGCAGCTCCCGGGGGCCGTTCACGCGCCCGGTGGATTCGGCCAGGGCCACCATTTCGCGCAGGACGGACGCTTTGGTTTTGGCGGCGAGGGCGGGGGCGATGAACTGGGGCTGGAGCAACTCGGGGAGGACGGCTTCGTTGGGGAAGAGTTCGCGGGTGCCGCGGGCGGATTGCCGGTGGTATTCGGTCAAGCGCGGGCCCTGCATTCCGAGGATGCGTTGGGAGGCCCAGGCATCGATTTCCTGGCGGTAGAACACCACGCGGTTGCCCCGCGTGTGGAAGGGGATGGCGTGGTCTTTGACCAGCGCGTCGATGTCCGCACGGGTCAGGTGCAGATACTGGGCGACTTCGTCGGCATTGAACACTCGATACGGCATACACACGTTACCGCGGAGGGCGGCCTCCGGTCTTCGTCGCGCCCATCCTCCATCCCGGGGGCTTCGAAGTCAATGTGCAGCATGCTGCCCGAGCGCGGGTTGCAACGCGGGATTGACCCGGAGGCAAGGAATCCGTACATTATCGCCGCAATGGCTTGGCAATCCATACAAGGCGCAGGAGCATGCAGCGTCGCTTCCGGGCGCGAAGCCGGGAACAGGGCTCGCCGCGCGCGGCCCGGGTTTTGGCGGGGCGACCGCCTGGGATCGGAGTGTGACTTGAACCCGCAAACATTGTGAGTGCGCAATCTCGAAAATGGCTCGAGACGGTTTCGTGGGAGACAATTGTGGCGTTGAACGCGACGTTGTGCGAGGCGGCGGCTGTGCCGCATGAAGTCCGGGCGGAGCGCCACGAGGAAGTGCGCAAGCTGTGGGAGACCATGGCGGCGCAGGAGACGGATTTGCCGAAGGCGCTGGACACGCTGCGCGAGTGCATTCGGCAGGCGCCGTTCCGGTATCTGAATTTGAACACGTTCTCGGGCGTTGCCCGCACGCTGGTGGAAGGCCCTGGCAGGAACCTGGCGCCGGTCGAAGCCCGCATATTGAGTTCGACCGTCAAGCAATATGTCGAGAGCAAGGTTGGCAAAGGCGAACTGCTCCAGGTCCTCCGCCACTTCGCGGGCCGCATGCGCGCGACGCCGGACGCAGCCGGCGCTCCCGCCGCCGCGGCGCCCGGGCCGCGTGCGGAGCCGCGCCCCGCGCCGGAGCCGGCGCCGGCTCCCGCGCCTGTGCGGACCCAGCCGCAGACGACCTAGCCTGCGTCATCGACCCGGAGGCCAAGGCGCGGCAGCCGGGGGGCGCCCGGAGGGAACAGGTTTGCCATGAGCAATTTCATGATCGCCCAATTGGATGAGCTCGCCGCGACCCGGTGTCCGTGCGGTTGGGCGCGGCGGGCGTTTGCGGACGCGCGCGATAACGCGGCCAGCCTGCACCTGGTCGCGATCGAGGAGGATTCGCAAACGCATTATCACCGGCGGATGACGGAGATCTACCTGGTGCTCGAGGGCGAGGGCGAGATTGAACTCGACGGCGAGCGCCACCCGCTCCGGCCCATGACCGCCGTCTACATCCGCCCCGGGTGCCGGCACCGGGCCATCGGCCGGCTGCGCCTGATCAACATCCCCATTCCCGCCTTTGACCCGCAGGACGAGTGGTTTGACTGAGGGACGCGGCAGCTTGGGATGATGCGCACTGCAGGCCAACGTCCTCTCCGTGTCGCGCTGATTTCGCTCGGCTGCGCCAAGAATCTCGTGGATGCCGAGTTGATGCTCGGGGCGCTTGTGGGGTCGGGCATGGAGGTTGCCGCCGACGCCGCCCTGGCCGACGCGCTGATTATCAACACGTGCGCGTTCATCGATGCGGCCCAGGAGGAAAGCGTCGACGCGATTCTTGAAGCGGGGGCGGGCATCGAGGCGCAGCGGCCCTTGCAGGCGCTCATCGTGGCCGGCTGCCTCCCCCAGCGGTTCGGTGACCAGCTGCCGGAGCTGCTCCCCGAGGTGGACGCGTTCATGGGCGTCGACCAGGTCGCCCAGGCGCCCGCCATCGTCCGCGCCGCTCTCCAACGGCGCATGCGCCGAACCGCTTTGGGGCGCCGGTCTGCCGCGGCGGCGCCCGCCCCGCGGGTCGCGGTTCACCGGCGGCCTTCCTTCATTCACGACTGCGCGTCGCCGCGGTTTCGGCTCACCCCGGCGCATTATGCCTACCTGAAGATCGCCGAAGGCTGCAATCACCCGTGCAGCTTCTGTCTCATCCCGCGCATCCGCGGCAGCCATCGGAGCCGGGACCAGGCCGACGTCGTCGCCGAGGCGCGGCAGTTGCTGGAGGGGGGTGCCCGGGAGTTGAACCTGGTATCCCAGGACACGACCTATTACGGGCTGGACCGGCGTCCCGACCGCCGCGGGACGATCGCCTCGCCGGACCGATTCGGGGCGGCGACGCGCCGCTTGCCGGCGGGGGCGGCCACGCTGGCGGGTTTGCTGCGCGAGTTGAACGCGCTGCCGGGCGATTTTTGGATTCGCCTCCTTTACACCCACCCGGCCCACTGGACCGACGAACTCATCGACACCATTGCCGCGTGTCCGAAAGTGGCCCGGTATGTCGATCTGCCGCTCCAGCATGTGGCCCCCCTGATGCTCGAACGCATGCGCCGGGAAACCTCCGCCGCCCATGTCGTCGACCTCATCCGGCGTCTGCGCGCGGGCATTCCCGGGCTGACGCTGCGGACGACCTTCCTTGTGGGGTTTCCGGGCGAGACCCGGGCCTGTTTCGAGCGGCTGCTCGAGTTCATCCGCGAAACCCGGTTCGAGCGCCTGGGCGTGTTTGCGTATTCCCGCGAAGCCGGCACGGCGGCCGGCGCCATGACCGGCCAGGTGCCCCTCCGGGTGCGCCACCGCCGGCGGGAGCAACTCATGGCCGCCCAACAAGCCGTCGCCCGCGACATTGCCCGCGCATACGTGGGGCGCACGCTCAAGGTGTTGGTGGACCAGAATGCGGGCGGGCAGCCCGCCGGGCCGGCAGAAGCGCTCTCGGGCGAACATGGCCTGAGCCGCGACGCGGCCTCCAGCCTCCCGTGTCCGCGCTGCCCCGGCGGCGTCGTCGCCCGTTCCGAGGCGGACGCGCCGGACATTGACGGCAGGGTGTACATCCGCGCGCGTCTGCCCATCGGTCAATTCGCGCAGGTCAGGGTTGTGGGCCATTCCGACTACGATCTGTTCGCCGAGCCTGTCCGGGGCGCGGGACGGGACGGGGCTCGATGAGCGGGGCGCGGCCGCGCCGAAGGCAGGGCGGGGCAACACGCTGCGAGAGCGGACATGCTGTCCGCGGCCGGGCAGGTCGGCACGCCGGCGGGGCAACTCCGCGCGGATCGGGTGTCGGCGAAAGTCGGGGTTGGCGGTGTTGGTCTGGCCGTTCATCTGTGGTCTTGGCAAGCGGGGCGGGACACGGTAGAACGGGCCGCGTTGACGGTCCGGCGGCGCGGTGTGCATGGCGGCCATGACGGCACAGAACGACCAATGAATCTGCCCAACAAACTGACGGTGTCCCGGTTCGTGTTGACCCTTGCGTTTCTGGCGGCATTGTTCAGTCCGTTTGCCTACCACGAAACCGTCGCGCTGGCGCTGTTTGTGGTGGCCAGCGTGACCGATCTGCTGGACGGCCGGATTGCCCGCCGGCACAAGCTGATCACGGATTTCGGGATTCTCATGGATCCGCTGGCGGACAAGATTCTCACCTGCTCGGCGTTCATTGCGTTTGTGGGCGAGAACCAGATGGCGGCATGGATGACGACCGTCATTGTGGCCCGGGAGCTGGCGATCACCGGGCTGCGGTTGCTGGCCGCCAACAAGCAGGTCGTGCTCGCCGCGGAAGGCTACGGCAAACACAAGACCGTCACCCAGATCGTGGCCATCATCGCCGTCCTCGTGCTGGTCAGCTACCCCCAATGGGGCGGCGCCGGCCGGCTGGTGTTCGGCTTCCAGGTCTTCGACAAGCCTTGGGTCTGGTGGTTTACCGAGATCGCCAAATGGCTGGCCGTCCTGCTCACGTTCGTTTCCGGGTGGCTCTACCTGTGGAAAAACCGCGCCATCTATTTGCAGGACATCTAGTCCCCAAACCCTGCCCCCCCAAACAGCAGCGCACGCGCCGCCGCAAGGGATCCCGGGACGGCCCCCGGGATCGTTTGACCCCGGAGGGCAACGCGTGTCGCGGCACGCCGGCCCGGCATGAGACTTGATCCCCCCAACTCCAGCCCGGCACGCCGCGGCGGGTCCGGCCTGATCGTTTGGGCGGCCCAGGGTTTCGGGCTGGGCCGCGTGCCGGTCGCTCCGGGCACATTCGGTTCTTTGGGGGGTCTGATATGGGTTGGGCTGCTGGTGGAGACCGGCAGCTTGTGGGCTTGCGTGGCCGGGACGGTTGCGGGCCTGGCGGTGTCCGTGTGGTTGTGCGGTGCCGCCGAGAAGATCCTCCACCAGACCGACCCGGGGTCCGTGGTGCTGGATGAGATCGCCGCGCTGCCGGTTTGTTTTTTGCCGTGGCTGATGTTCCCCGGCGGCCCGCAAGGAGGTTTCCCCGAAACGCGCGAGTTCTTCAGCCTGTCCCACCTGGCCGCCGTCGCAGCCTTGTTCGTCCTGTTCCGGGCGTTTGACGTTCTGAAGCCCTGGCCGGTGCGTCAAAGCCAGCGGCTGCCGGGCGGCTGGGGTGTGACGGCGGACGACGTGCTGGCGGCATTGTATGTGGCGTTGATCGCGCTGGTGTGGATCGCGGCGCGCCCCTTGGACAGGTGATCAGGGCCACGCCCCGGGGGCGTGTTCTGCGGCGGCGGCGCGGCGGGCGCGACCTCTTTTCCTTCGCGCCTCGGAGCGGGCGGGAGGAGCGGGGGAGGGGATGGCGGCGACAAGGCGGGGCAGGCCGGTTTACTTGAGGCGGGGCTGGATGATCCGCGTCCAGAGCGCGTAGCCCTCCGCGTTCATGTGCAATCGGTCGGGGCTGTAGATGCCCGCCTTCGGGAGGCCGTTGGCGCCGAGCATTGGGGTGAACACGTCGATGAATTCCAGCTGCGGGTCGCCGGCGCAATAGGCCTGCACCAGCGCGTTGGCGCGCCGGAACAGGTCCACCTTCGCCCAGCGGGCCGGGTTTGGCGCAATGGCGATGAAACTGACCCGCGTCTTGGGCAGCGCCGCCCGCACCTTGGCCACGAAAACCTTGAAATCCGCAAACACCGTTTCCGGGTCTTTTCCGGCGTTGATATCGTTCGTGCCCGCATACAGGAGGATGTGGCGGGGTGCATGCGGCTCCACGATCCGCTCGAAATACCGCACCGCGTCGGCCAGCTCCGACCCGCCAAATCCGCGGTTGATCACGGGCAGCCCGTCGAAATCCCGGGCCAGGGTTTTCCACAGGCGGATGCTGGAGCTGCCGACAAACAGGATCCCGTGCCTGGGGGGCGGATGGGTCCGGTCGGCGGCTTCGAACTCGCGGATGGCGTTCTCCCAGCGGTGGGTTTGGGTCTGCGCGGGGCTGCCTGCCAGGACCAAGGCCAGCAGGCACCCGCAGGGGATCAGCAGCGTGCGCATGAGCGCAGTGTGGCCAATCGCCCCCGCCCACGCAAGGTCAAGTCGCCAGAGCGTCGCGCACGAGGGGCAGAACCGCGGCCGCCGCCGCCGCACCGCCGAATCCGCCCGTGCCCCGTCGCCCCGTCGCCCGGCCCCAGTGTCTTTCCCCTGGCGTCGTCGCCGCGGATTTCCTACTTTCGGCATCATGAAAATGCTGCTTGGGTACGTCGCGCTGGCCGCCGGACTCAGCGGGTGCGGCTCCAGCCCGATCGCCGATGTGAAAACGCCTGAAACGCCTGACCCCCCCGAAAGCCTGTTCGCCGCGGCGCGGGCTCAAATGGTGGCGGAACAGCTTGCGGGGCCGGGACGCGGGATCACGAACCGGCAGGTGTTGGAGGCCATGGGACAGGTGCCGCGGCACGAGTTTGTCCCCGAATCCCAGCAGCGCTGGGCGTACGACGACGGCCCGCTGCAGATCGGCTATGGCCAGACCATCTCCCAACCCTACATCGTGGCCTTCATGACCGAACAACTCCAGCCCCGGCCCGACCACCGCGTCCTGGAAATCGGCACCGGCTCGGGCTATCAGGCCGCCGTCCTCGCCCGGCTCGTGCGCGAGGTCTATTCCATCGAAATCATCGAGCCGCTCGCCACACGCGCCGCCGCCGACCTCAAACGCTCCGGCGCCACCAACGTTTTCGTCCGCGCCGGAGACGGCTACCGCGGCTGGCCGGAAAAGGCGCCGTTCGACGCCGTGATCGTCACCTGCGCGCCCGAGCGCGTCCCGCAGCCGCTGATCGACCAGCTCAAGGAAGGCGGCCGCATGATTATCCCCGTCGGTCCGTCCTACGACCAGGAACTTTACCTGCTCGAAAAACGCAACGGGCAGGTTGAGCAACGCGCCGTGCTGCCCGTCCGGTTCGTCCCCATGACCGGTGCCGGCGGTGCCGGATGATCCATGCGTGCGTCCGGCAATGCCGGGTGGCCGCGGAATGGCAGCCGACAGCCGGCGTCAAGCGTCCTGACCCCACCCGCCGTGGACCCGCGCGATGTAATCCGGCAGCGGCTCCCGCCCCACCTCGTCGCACACGCGCAAGCTCGCAGCCGGCTCCAGCGGAAAGCCCCCCTCCGCGTGCCGCCGAATCCGCTCGTGATGCCGTTGGATGAAACAATGCCGCCGGGGCCGCCCCATCGCCTCGCTCATCCGCGTCCAGATTGCCGCCAGCGGCTCGGCGGCCGCGCGGCCGAAACTCATCGGGGTGAAATCGCACGGGCAGACCGCCCCCGCCGAATCGATGAACAGGTGCTGCGTTCCGGCGCCGCAACCGAACAGTTCGGGGCTTTCCACCTGGTTGAACGCGCACACCTTCGGGCGCCGCCCCGCGCGATTGGTCTCCACGTGGAAGCGCCGCAGGCGGCGCACGTGGTCGGCCGTCAGCAGCGTGTCCGCCCCGGCGCCGGCCAGCCGGCCGCACGGCATGGGTTCGACCAGCCGCAGCTCGTGCGCCCCCAACTCGCGTCCGAGCCGGTGCAATCCCTCATACCCCCGCTCCTCCACCAGCCGGCGCGTCGCCACCGCCCCGATCATCGTGTACAGACCGGCCCGACGCGCCAGCCGCACCAGCGCCAATGCCCGGTCAAACGCGCCCTCCGCCCCGCGCAGGCGGTCGTGCTCGGCCGGATCGGTGTGGTCGAGGCTCACGCACATCGACCACAACCCCGCCCGCCTCAGCGCCTCAACCTGCCCCGCGTCCACGACCGCCCCGGACGAAAACACAATCGTCGCCGCGCCGCCCCCGCTGGCCGCGGCCACGAGTTCCGGCAACTCCTCGCGGGTCAGCGGCTCGCCGCCGGTGAACCCGATGAGGCTCGCGCCAATCCCGTGCAATTCCCCGATCACCGCCCGCCATTCGCCCGTGTCCAAGTGCCCCGTGCGCCGCTCCTTCAGACTGCAATGCCAGCACCGATACGGACACGAAGCCGTCACCGCCAGGTAGGCCGAGACCGGACTGAGCCGGCGGCCCGAAAGCAGGTTTTCGAACATCCGGTTGAAGGCCGGCCCGGGAAACGGCGGCAGAAACGAGTTCAACACCCACTGGCCCCCGTGGCGCGTCAGACGCTCCCCATCCAGCCACTGCCGCAGAAACCCCAGCGCGTGGCGCTTATCCATGCCCCCCCCCAACTCCTGCTCCACCACGCCCGGCAGACGCGGGTTGCCGCGGGCGCGCATCGCGCGCAGGACCCGCAGCGGGGTTGCGGTGATGCGCGGGTTGAGCACGATGCGGAGGAGGCTGAAGAGTTGAGAGTTCATGGGCGGCAGGCCACGGCAGCGGCGTAATGATGTTCGAGCGGCCCCGGATTCTGGCGCAACAACGTCTCGAAATGCTCCGACACCGGTCCCGGCGCCGCCAAAGGCAGCATGGCATCGAAACCGGCCAGCACCCCCGTCTTCAGCAGCCACGGAAGCACCGCGCCGCCCGCCGGCGCCGGTGGCACGATCGGCTGCCGGCCGTCCGCGTGCCACGCGATGTGAAACCCGCCCCGCGCCAGGGAGCCCTCCAGGCGGCGCCAGCAGGACGGGAACTTCAGCCAGGCCGCCAGGCGCACCTGGCCGGGATGCAGCGTCATGCAGTGGCGGTAGGCGCGAAACACCGGCGCCAGGGTGTCCGCGTAATTCACCACAAACGCCAGCACCCCGCCCGGCACCAGCACCCGCGCCGACTCCGCCAGCACCCGCGCCGGATCCGAATACCCGATCGCCCACGCCGAAAACACCAGGGCCGCGCTCCGCGACGGCTGGGCGGCCATCCATGCCAGCATGTCCGCCACCGCGAACTCCACAGCCCCGCGCGTCACCCGCCGCCGCGCCTCTTCCAGCATCCGCGGCGAGATGTCCACCCCCGCCAGGGGAGCGTCCGGATGCCGCGCGGCCAGGATGCCGGTGGCGTAGCCGGTGCCGCAGCCCAAGTCCATGATCCGGCCCCTGGGCAGCGCCGGCAGCCGCGACAGCAGATCGTCCGTCACCGGCCGCAGATGACACTGCCAGGCGTCGTCGTAGTCGGGCGCGACGCGGTCGTAGGCGCAGGCGACGGCGCCCCGGTCGAGCCAGCGGCGGCACGCCGCCAGGCGGATCACCCGTGCGTTCAGCCAGAGCCGTCTCCAGAGCGTCGCGAGCGTTGCGCGGGCGCGCCGGGTCGCGGCCGTGTCTGCGGGCAGGGCGGTGCGTGGCGGGTCGGGGCGGAGTGCGGGCGGGGGCGCCGGGCGTGGGCGAAGGCCGGCCGGGGCGTGGCGGGGAGGGTCGGCTGCAGTCATCGGGCATATTGTTTACATAACGATCGTTGATATGTCAACAAAAAAAATGGGTTCTTCGATCCTGGAGGGTTGTCCAGGTTCCCAGGAAGCAGGGCAAGACGAACGCCCCACACCGAACGCCCAACGCCGAATATCGAATGGCGGGGTCCCGTCCCTATCTTTCCAAAGCGCCGCTTGTGGGCCGGGATGCGTCCATGAGCGGAGATTCAGAGATCGAGCGCGCGGGCCGAAGGCGGGGGGCCGGCGGGGGGTCAGAGGGGCGCGCTGCTGAGGGCGACCTGGAGGGTGTTGGAATGGCCCGGCGGGAGGGTGATCCTGTTGCGGTCGACGTTGCCGGACTCGATGCAGATCATGCGGAGGTAGTCGTCGTTGCCAAGGTCGGGGATCTGCTGGGCGCGGGCGATCCACGGGTTCCACACGACGGTGGAGGCGGACCCGGACTTTTCGATACGGATGCGGCGGTGCAGGGTGGGGTCGAGGAGTTCGACGGTGCCGGGGCTGTCGAGGTAGATGCGGTCCGTTTCGGACGCGATGCGGATGGCGTCGGCGGTTTCGGTTTTGGCGTTGAAGTTGTCGGTTTTGTCGAGGTAGGTGGCGCCCTGCAGGCCGTGGACGGAGGCGGCGTCGAGGGCGCCGAGGTGGAAGTAGGAGTGCAGGCAGTTTTCGAAGACGAGCGGCTGTTCAGGGGCGAGGTTGGTGAGGATGAGGGCGAGGACGAGGCGGTCGGTGATGGTGACGACGTAACTGGCGCTGAAGGGGGGCCAGGTGGTGCTCAGGGCGGTCTCGGGAAAGCCGAACCGCAGGCTGACACCGCCCTCGGGAACGGCGGTGGCTTCGTGCAGTTCCCAGCGGGCAATCCGGGCAAAGCCGTGCGTCGGCAGCCCTTCCCGGGGGCCGAACCATGGGAAGATGACGGGGATGCCGCCGCGGATGGGGTGATCGGAGGTGAAACGGCTGCACTGGCTGGTGAAAAGCAGCGGCGGCTCGCCGTGTTTCCGAAAATCGGTCACGTGGGCCCCGTGAAAATAAATTTCCGCCCTGCTCCATTCCGTGGTGGCCTCCAGTTTCAGCAAATCACCGTTGCCCTCGAGAACCGTGAGCCGACCGGGTATTTCGAATCGTTTCATCCCGCTCAAGATGTCGACGCTGCCCATACGGTGGCCATTATAGCCCCCGCGCCACGGACGGCCACCAAATTCTTCCCGGGACTCACGGGGCGGGGCGCGCGTCAGGGCGGCGATGCCGGGCGCGCCACGGTGGCGGGGCCGAGGTTGCGGGCGCGGTCGACGGAGGACACGGCGATGGCGTCGGGGAGGTGTTGGCGGGGCAGCAGCTGGGAGGTGACTTGGCCGGGGAGGATGGCAGTTGTCCAGCGGGAACCGGTTCGGGTTTGCCACACCCAAAGCCGCGCCGGTTCCGCGTCGCCGGGCTCCCAGCTGACCCTGGCCGCCGAGCCGGCCCCGGGGCGCACGACGACTTTGGGGGCGGCGGGCGGCTGTCGGTCCAGCCAGGGGGCGGCGGGCGGCAGGGCAGGGTGTGCGTAGACGTTGGTCCGGAAATGGGTGGCGATGCCGTGGCGGTTCTCCGCAAGCACTCGCGCGCTCCAGAGGCACTGGCCCCGGGCGGCGGCGCGGCCCCGGGTGGCCGCCACCTGGGCGGCCAGCTCGGCGGCGTCGTGCCGGTAACAGGACATGCCGGCCAGCACGTGGCGGTTTTGGGTGTTTTGGGAGAGCCACCAGTCCAGCAGCACGGGAAAGCTCTGCGGGGGCGGGGCGATGCCCCAATAGAGCTGGGGAACAAAATAGTCGATCCACCCCCGTCGCAGCCATTCGCGCGAGTCCGCATACAACGCGGCCCAGGCGTCGAAACCTTTGATCTGCGCCGGCTGCCCGGGCCGCCAGATGCCGAAGGGGCTCAGGCCGACGTGGACGGCGGCGTTGGCTTTTTTCACGGTGGCGTAGAGATCTCTGACGAACGTGTTCACGTTGGACCGGCGCCAGTCCGCCCGGCTCAGCTTGCCTCCCTGCCGCTGATAACGCGCCCAAGTCGGGCCATCGGGAAAATCCACCGCCGTCCCCCGGGCATCCCGCGCCGGGTAAGGGTAGAAGTAGTCGTCGAGATGCACGCCGTCCACGGCGTAGCGTTGGACGACGTCGAGAATGACCCGCAGCGAATGGCGGCGCACGGCCGGCTCCCCGGGATCCAGCCAGAGGGAGCCGGCGTAGGATTTGACCAGGGCGGGCTGGGTTCGGCTGATGTGGGTGGGGGAGAGCGGCGATGTGGCGCTGGGATGGCGCGCGCGGAAGGGGTTGAACCACGCGTGCAACTCCAGGCCGCGCCGGTGCGCCTGCTGGACTGCAAACGCCAGCGGATCGTAATAAGGCTTCGGCGCCCGCCCCATGACGCCGGTCAGATACTCCGACCACGGCTCGAGCACCGAGGCATACATGGCATCGCACGCCGGGCGCACCTGGAACAGGACGGCGTTGAGGCGCAGCGCGACCGCCTGGTCGAGGATCGCCTCCAGTTCCGCCTGCTGCCGGGCGGTGCTCAGACCCGGCGCCGAAGGCCAGTCGATGTTCCGTACCGTCGCCACCCAGACACCCCGAAACTCGCGCATCGGCTGAGGGGGCCGGACGGGCGCGCTGACTTGAGCGGCGCCTGCACCCGGGCCGAAAACCGTTGTCGCGAGAATGACCGCCAGGCAGAGCAGGGATTGCATGAGCGTATTGACGGGGTGGAGGAGGAAGAAAGCAAGCAGGGGTTTATTCGCAGTCCGGGTTATTCACAGGTGCGAACAACGGGCCTGGAGGGGCCGGTTTTGGGTGAGATCCGGGTGCATTTGGGGCCTAATAACCATTGAACAACTTTTTTAAAGAATTTTCTTGCAACCCCTATATGTAGTGGCTACGTTGGTCGTTGCCCCCAAAATACTGGGGTTTTGAGATTTTTTTTGAAATTGGGCCTGGATGGGGTTTTCGTGGATTGGGGTTGGGTTGGAGAGGCTGGCTGGCTGGGGTTGGAGCAGGACGGCTGGGGTGGAAGGGTTTTCAGAATTGGAACTGGTGGTGCGAGAGCATTTTAGGATTTGAAGCCATGATCGATGTACGCGATGGATCACTGATGACAGCGAGGACGAAATCGCCGGTGCGCTCGGGTGGGGGGAGTCCGGTTGGGTCTCGATGGAAGGGGCGGGGGCGTGGGCGGAAGGCGTTGCATTTTGAGCGGGTGTTCAGCGACGCGACGGTGCATCCTTTTGACGAGATTGCATGGGAGCGGCGGACGGCGGAGATCACGAACGACAAGGGCAAGGTGATTTTCAAGCAGACCGACGTGGAGGTGCCGCAGTCCTGGTCGATGCTGGCGACGCGGGTGGTGGTGTCGAAATATTTCTACGGCGAGCTGAACACGCCCGAGCGCGAGACTTCGGTGAAGCAGCTGATTCACCGGGTCACGCGGGCGATTGCGGACTGGGGCATTCGGGACGGGTATTTTGGGAAGGAGGAGGGCGAGACCTTTTACCGGGAGCTGACGTGGTTGTGCGTGAATCAGTATGGGGCGTTCAATTCGCCGGTGTGGTTCAATTTCGGCTTGTATCAGCAGTATGGGGTGGGCAAACACTCGGCGCGCGGCAACTGGCATTATGATCCCAAGACGCGCACGACGGCCCGCGCCGCGACGCAATACGAGGTGCCGCAGGGCAGCGCCTGTTTCATCCAGTCGGTCGAGGACAACATGGAAAGCATCATGCAGCTTGCGCACAGCGAGGCGATGCTTTTCAAGTACGGGTCGGGCACGGGGAGCGACTTGTCGCCCATCCGCTCCAGCAAGGAGAAACTCAGCGGCGGCGGCCATCCGAGCGGGCCCCTGTCCTTTCTGAGGGTTTACGACCAGGTTGCCAACGTGGTCAAGAGCGGCGGCAAAACCCGGCGCGCGGCCAAGATGAACACGCTGCGGGACTGGCACGGCGACATTGAGGAATTCATCGATGCCAAACAGAAGGAGGAAAAGAAGGCGTGGGCGCTGATTGAGCAGGGGTATGACGGCTCGTTCAACGGGGACGCGTATGGCAGCGTCATGTACCAGAACGAGAACCTCTCGGTGCGCGTCAGCGACGCCTTCATGCAGGCGGCGCTGGACGGCCGGGAATGGTGGACGCGGGCGGTGACGACGGGCAAGCCGCTGGAGAAAAAGGAGGCGCGGCGGCTGCTGGAGAAGATTGCCGAGGGCACGTGGGTGTGCGGCGACCCGGGTCTCCAGTATGACGGCGCGATTCAGAAATGGCACACGTGCAAGGGCACCGAGCCGATCCATTCGACCAATCCCTGCTCCGAATACGTGTTTTTGAACAACACCGCCTGCAACCTGGCCTCGCTCAACCTGGTGAAGTTCAAGCGGCCCGATGGCGTGTTCGATGTCGAGCGGTTCAAGGCGGCGGTGCGGATTTTCGTCACTGCCCAGGAGATCATCGTGGACGGCGGCAGCTATCCCACGAGGGAGATCGCCGAAAACTCGCACATCTTCCGGACCCTGGGACTGGGCTATGCCAATCTCGGCTCACTGATCATGGGCTATGGGTTGCCCTACGATTCCGACGCGGCGCGCGCGCTGGCTGGTGCGATCACGTCGGTCATGACGGGTCATGCCTATGAGCAGTCGGCCGCCATTGCGGCGCAGGTGGGGCCTTTTCCGGGCTATGCGGACGCGCGGTGCGCGCATGTGCGCAAGCCGCTGCAGCGGGACAACATCACCTCCATGCTGCGCGTCATGCAGCAGCATCGCGACGCGGTGGAGGCCATCCAGGCCAGCACCGAGTTTGGCTTCCTGAAGGAGGAAGCCCGCCGCTGCTGGGACCGCGCCCTCCAGGAGGGCCGGCGTCACGGCTACCGCAACGCGCAAGTCACCGTGCTCGCCCCCACCGGCACCATCGCCTTCCTGATGGACTGCGACACCACGGGCATCGAGCCGGAAACCGCGCTTGTCAAGTACAAGTCGCTCGCCGGGGGCGGCATGTTGAAGCTTGCGAACCGCACCGTGCCTGAAGCTCTCGAGCGGCTGGGCTACTCCGAAGCCGACGTCCGCGCGATTGTGGACCACATCGAGCGGCACGAGACCATCGAGGATGTGACCCTGGCCGACGGCACGGTTCAGCGCAGCGGCCTGAAGCCCGAGCATCTGCCCGTGTTCGATTGCGCGTTCAAACCCTACATCGGCCAGCGCAGCATCGGTTACATGGCCCATCTGCGCATGATGGCCGCCGCCCAGCCGTTCATCAGCGGCGCCATCTCCAAGACGGTCAACATGCCCAACGACTGCACCGTGGCCGACATCTACGACACCTACGTGCAGGCGTGGCGCATGGGCCTCAAATGTGTGGCCATCTACCGGGACGGCTCCAAGCGCAGCCAGCCGCTGAACACCAAGAGAATCCCCGAAGGCGCCGACACGGCGCCCAAGGAGGTGGCGGCGCTCAAAGCCCAGGTGAGCCAGCTCGAAACCGAGATCGCCAAGCTCCGCGACCAGGCTCTGCAGCCGCTCCGGCGCCGCCTGCCGGAAACCCGCACGGCCATCACCCACAAGTTCGACATTGCCGGCCATGAAGGCTACCTGACCGTCGGCCTGTTCGAGAATGGTCAGCCGGGCGAGCTGTTCATCACCATGGCCAAGGAAGGATCCACCATCGGCGGCCTCATGGACAGTGTCGCCACTCTCACCAGCATGGCGCTGCAGTACGGCGTGCCTCTCGATGCGCTCGCGAGGAAATTCTCCCACCAACGTTTCGAGCCCAGCGGCTTCACCAAGAACCGCGACATCCCCAACGCCTCCTCGATCACCGATTACGTGTTCCGCTGGATGGCCCACCAGTTCATCCCCGGCTACCGCGAGGCCCACGCTCCCAACCGCAAACAGCCCGAGCTGCCGATGCCCGGCCTCCAGGACGAACTCAAAAAACAGCTCAACCGGCCCGTCGCCGATCTCCCCCTTTCCGAAGAGGACACCGAGGTCATCAACCTCAAGAACACGGAACCTTTGGGCAATGGCGCCCGTAAAGATGGTCAAAGCCATGGACGGGCGATTAAAACCCTCAGCGACGCCATTGCCCACTATCAACAAGACGCACCCCCGTGTCCCAAGTGCGGCCACGTCGCGGTGCGTTGCGGCGCGTGTTACAAATGCCTGAACTGCGGCGAAAGCCTCGGATGCAGCTGATCCGCTCCGGGGCGCACGGCTCGTGCATTTCTCACAGGGCGGTGAGAAAGCCGGCCTAACATGCGCCGTCCCACCAACAAGCCGGGGCCTCAAGCCCCGGCTTGTTCGTTCCGCACGCCAACCCGCCCGCGCTTCGCGCGGCCGAAGTCCGAACATCCAACGCCCAAGGCCAAATATCGAATCACCCACAACCCACGCCCCACCACCGGCTGGCCGGGTCTGGGGGTCACACTTGCACCGCCAGGCCGGGATTGAAGCCGGTCGGGCACTGATGGGGGTAGCCGCGCGGGTTGCTCAACACCCGGGTGCCTCTCACTTCGTAGTCGGCCGGACAATGCGTGTGGCCGTGCACCCAAAGCACCACCCGCTCCCGTCCCATGAGCGCTTCGAGATCGCTCGCGTAGGCGGCCCAGATGGGGTCGCCCCGGGACGGCAAATCGATGGAGCGGATGCTGGGCGCGTGGTGCGTGACCACCACCGTCGGGCCGTCAAACGGCGCCGCCAGCGCCCGCTCCAGCCACGCCCGGCTTTCCATGTGCAGCGCCCGGGTCGCGTCCGGACGCAGCCACGCTCCGGAGCGGCTGTCCCTGACCACGCGGTAATCGTTCATGCGGATGCCGGCGATTCTCTGCAACGCCTCCGCTCGCGCCTTGCCGAACAGCCCGAAATCCGTCCATAGGGTGCATCCGAGGAAGCGGACGCCCTGGAGCACCGCTTCCCGGTTTTCCAAAAAGCGCACGCGGGTGCCTTCGGCGGCCCGCTTGAGCTCCTCCGTCAGTTGGGGCAGCGCCTGGCCGTAATACTCGTGGTTCCCCGCCACATAGACCACCGGCCGCCCCGGAAACAGCCACGCCGCCATCTCCAACCCCGCCAGCCCGGGCGCAATATCCCCCGCCAGCACGACAACATCCCCGCCGGCCGGCTCCGGGTTCGCGGGGCCGAATTCGAGGTGCAGGTCGCTCAGGATGTGAAGGGTGACGCCCACAACAGGATTCGCCGCCGCCCGGGCCAACATTGCATGCGACATGTTTCGGCGTCCCCGATCGCGCTGTCCAGAAAAACCGGGCTGTGACCCTTCAGGGAAAATGCTGAATTTTGTTTCGGATTTCGGATTTCGGATTTGTTCAAATCATCGCGGGCCCGTCAATGATCTCGAGCATCGTCTCCGCAAATATCGTGAGCCGGAACCCCCGGGCGCCGGCGGCACCGGCCCAGGCTGTTCAGTCGGCGGCGCGGCGCAGGAAGGCGTCGATGTCGCGGCGTTTGGGGGCGGAGGGTTGGGCGCCGAGGCGCGTGACGGACAGCGCGGCGGCGGCGTTGGCGAAGCGGACGGCTGCCAGGAGATCCCTGCCCTCGGCCAGGGCGCACGCCAGCGCCCCGTTGAACACATCCCCCGCCGCCGTCGTGTCCACCGCCTTGACCTTGAACGCCGGCACCCGGTGCTCGCCCAACGGCCCGCAAACCAGCGCGCCCCGGGCGCCGAGGGTGACGATGACCGTGCCGACACCGCGTCGGCGCAAAACTCGGGCCGCCTGCCGGGCGGTCGTCTCGGAGGTCACGCGGACGCCCGTCAGCCGTTCCGCCTCGGTTTCGTTCGGGGTCAGGATGGAGATCCGCGTCAGGAGGTCGTTCGGGAGGGGGCGTGCCGGGGCGGGATTGAGGATCACCGGCACGCGGTGCGCCGCCGCCAAGGCTGCCGCGGCCTGGACGGTGGCCAGGGGGATTTCGAGCTGCAGGACGCACGCGCCGGCTCGCACGAACGCCCCGCGGGCGCGCCGCACGTCGGCGGGCGACAGGGCGGCGTTGGCGCCTGGCGCGACGGCGATGCTGTTCTGGCCGTCGCGCGCGACGAAGATCAGCGCGACCCCCGAGGGCGCCGCCGGATCGCGGCGGATGTGTTCAATCCGAAGGCGGTCCCTGGCGAATCCGGCGACGGCCTGGTCGCCCATGACGTCGCGTCCGACCCGGGCGACGAAGACGACCTGGCCGCCGGCGCGGGCGGCGGCGACGGCCTGGTTGGCGCCTTTGCCGCCGGGTGCGGTGGTGAACCGGCCGCCGAGGAGGGTTTCACCGGGCCCGGGGAGCCGGGGCAGTTGAACGATCATGTCGGTGTTCGAACTGCCAATGACGAGGATGGGTCGGGGGGCCATCATTGCGATGCTCGACAGGTCAACCCGCGCCGGGGCGGGTGCGCTGGCGGTATTGGTCGAGGATGACGGCGCCGATGATGACCGCGCCGGTGACGAGGCGTTTGGTTTCGTCCTTGGCGCCGACGGCGGCGAGGCCGGTGTTCAGAACCGCGATGATGAGCACGCCGAAGAACGTGCTGACGACCGAGCCGCGTCCGCCCATCAGGCTGGTGCCGCCGATGACGGCTGCGGCGATGGCCTGCAGTTCGAAGCCGTTGCCGGCATTGGGATTGGCAGCCTGGCCCAGGCGCGAGGTGTCGATGATGGCCGCCAGGGCCACCAGCACCCCGCACAGGACGAACACGGTGATCTTGATGGGACGCGGGTCGATGCCGGAAAGCCGGACGGCTTCCTCGTTGGTGCCGATGGCCACCATGTAGCGGCCGAACACGGTCCGCGACAGCGCGAACTGGCCGGCGACGACGACGCCCAGCGCCAGCAGGAACGGCAGGGACAATCCCAGGACGGACGTTTCGGTGATCCACGCGACGGGCGCGCCGATGTAGAGCGTTTGCGACTGGGTCAGCAGATGGGCGCCGCCGCGGCCGATCTCCATCATGCCGAGCGTGACGATGAACGACGGCAGTCCCCATCGGGTGGACACCCAGCCGTTGAAGGCGCCGCAGCCCACCCCGGCCGCCAGCGCCACCGCCAGAGCCGCCCCCAACGGCAAGTGCCACCGCAGCAGCCCCGCACCCAGCACCGCCCCGCAAAACCCCAGCACCGATCCCACGGACAGGTCGATGCCGGCGATGATCAGGACATAGGTCATGCCGGTGGCGACGAGCACGGCGGCGGGCACCTGGTTGGCGATCATCTGGAAGTTGGCGGCGCTGAAGAAGTGGCGTGTGCAGAGGCTGAACACGACGATCAGCAGCGCCAGCGCGCCGATCATCCCCGCGTAGTCCGCCATCAGGTTCTTACGGTTCATGGGGCGTTCCGACGCCGTCCGCGCCCCGGTACCCGCTGAGCGCGGCGGCCATGATGTTGTCCTGGGTCCACTCGCCGCGGCGGAAGGTGCCGGCGAGGCGGCCGGCGGACATCACCGCGATGCGATCGCAGAGGGCGAGCAGTTCTTTGAGGTCGGAGGAGACGACGACGATCGCCTTGCCTTGGGCGGCGAGCTGGTCGAGCAGGGCGTAGATGTCGAACCGGGCGCCGACATCGATGCCCCGGGTGGGCTCGTCAAAGATCAGCACGTCGCAGTCCCGGAAGAGCCATTTGGCGATGAGCACCTTTTGCTGGTTGCCGCCGCTCAATTCGGCGACGGGCTGCTCGAGGGAGTGGCAGCGCACCGAGAGCGCGCGGGTCCAATGCCGGGCGGCATCGCGTTCCCGGGGGCCGCGGATCCAGGTGCCGGCGCGGCTGAGCCGGCCCAGGCACAGCAGCGTGATGTTGGCGCGCACGGACAGCGAAAGCAGCAGGCCCTGCTCCTTGCGGTTCTCCGTGAGCAGCGCCAGGCCGTGGCGCACCGCGTCGCGCGGCGACCGGATGCGGGCGGGCCGCGTCGATCCCCGCAGGAACACCGCCCCACGGTCGGCCCGGTCCGCGCCGAACACGGCCCGCATGGTTTCCGTCCGCCCGCTGCCCATGAGTCCGGCAAACCCGAGGATCTCGCCCTGGCGGACGTCGAAGCTGACGTCGCGGACCGCGGCGCCGCGGTTCAGGCCGCGGACCTGCAGGGCGGGAGGTCCGGCGGAACGCGGTTGTCGGGCGGCGGCAGGTTCGAGGGTGCGGCCGACCATGAGGCGGACGACCTCGTCGAGGGGGACGGTTTGGGCGTTGCGGGTGGCGACGAGGCGGCCGTCGCGCAGGATGCTGATCCGGCGGGCGACGCGTTGGATTTCCTCGAGGCGGTGGGAGATGTAGAGGACGGCGGTGCCGGCGGCGGTGAGGCGTGCGATTTGGGTGAAGAGCCGTTCGATTTCGGGGTCCGTGAGCGCGGCGGTGGGTTCGTCGAGGATCAGCAGGTCGCATCGGCGGGACAGGCCCGCGGCGATTTCGACCAGTTGCTGCTGGCCGACGCCGAGGCGGTGGACGGGGCGGGACGGGTTGAGGTCGTCGAGGCCGACCCGGGCGAGGGCTTCCCGGGCCTGGTGGTGGAGGCGCGGGTAATCGATGCAGCCCCAGCGGCGGGGCAGGGATGGAAGGAAGAGGTTCTCGGCGACGGTGAGGGTGCCCACGAGGTTGAGTTCCTGCATCACCATCCGGATGCCGTGGCGTTCCGCGTCGGCTTTGCCGCGCGGCCGATAGGGCGCGCCGCGCAAGCGCAGCTCGCCGGCGTCGGCGGGGGTCAGGCCGGCGACGATGCGCGAGAGGGTGCTTTTGCCGGCGCCGTTTTCGCCGACGAGGGCGTGGACTTCGCCGGGGAGGATGTCGAGGCTCACGTCGGTGAGGACGGGGGCGGCGTAGGCTTTGGACAGCCCGGTGATGGCCAGGAGAGGAGTCGCTTCGGCCATGGGGGCGCCGGGGTTACGGGGTGCCGGCGAGGCGTTGTTTGACGATCAGGTCCACGGGGGTTTCGCGGTCGGCGGGGGCGCTTCGGGTGTTGAGCATGTCGAGGGCGTATTCGATGCCGTAGACAGCGAGGCGGCCGGCGTATTGGTCGGCGGTGGCCAGCACCTTGCCTTCGCGGATCAGCGCCCGGACGGCCCCGATATTGTCGTAGCCGACGACGAGCACCTGGCCGAGCTTGCCGGCGGCCTGGAGGGCGGCCACGGCGCCGAGGGCCATGCTGTCGTTCGAGCACAACACCGCCTTGAGATCCGGGTGCTCGGTGATCAGCGCGGCGACGACCTGGTTGGCCTTGTCGGTTTCCCAGTAACCGGACTGGGAGCTGACGACGGTCATGCCTGCGGCGTTCATGGCGTCTTCGAAGCCCAGCTTGCGCTGGATGGCGTTGAAGGCATTGGGAACGCCCTCGATGATGATGACCTTGTCCTTGGGTTTGAGGTGATACGCGAGGTAATCGCCGACCTTCCTGGCACCCTTCCGGTTGTCGGGTCCGACGAAGGGGAACGTCACGCGGCTGCTGGCCAGCACCTGCCGGTCGAACTGGTTGTCGATGTTGACGACGATGATGCCGGCGTTCCGGGCTTTTTTGCAGGCGGGCACGAGGGCTTTGGAGTCGGCGGGGGCAATGACGATGGCGTGGACCTTCTGGGCGACCATCTGTTCGACCAGGTCGATCTGCTTGCTGATGTCCTGTTCGTCCTTGATGCCGTTGGCGATCAGCTCGTACCGGTCCGCGTTCTGCCGCTGGTGATCCTTGGCGCCGTTCTCCATCGTGAGAAAAAACTCGTTGGCCAGCGATTTCATGATCAGCGCAATCCGCGGCTTGCCCGGGGGCGGGGCCGGAGGCTCGGGTGTCGAGCGGTTGCAGCCGGCGCCGGCCAAGAGGACGCCGCAGAGCAGCCACGCCGCCGGCTGCAGCCGGGGCGAACCGTGGGAAACATCCATAGCGCGCATCGTGATTCGTGTGTCGCCCGGAGCCGCCGCGGCTCGGGCCGTCCGAGCCGCCGCGGGTGGGTGGAGCATTAAGGCCATTCCGGACCCAAAACTGCAAGCGGGAAGTGCGGCGCCTCAGGGCGCCGCTCCCGGGGAGGATGGGTTCTGGGCGGACGCAGGCTGCAGGAACAGGTCGTCGGCCCGGGCCAGGAGCCAGCGGGCGCGGTGCTGCTGAATCACATTGGCCAATCGTGCTTCGGGGCAGGCATCGGGATCCACCGCGAGCGCCTGCCGCAGCAACCCCTCGAACTCGGCACGCCGTTGCCGGGGCAGGGCCACGGATTCCGCAAAGGTGACCAGCGGATCGACCTTGCGCCCGCCCGCAAGCTCCAGGGCCCGCTCGAAATGCCGGCGCGCGCGCGGCTCCGGGTCGCCCGGTCTGCCCTGCCGCGCCATTTCGAACGTGATCAGGAACGCATGAATGGCGCCGTCGTCGAACGCCTCGTCCAACTCGAGCGCGCGGTCGATCAGGGCGCCCACGACGGTCTGATCGGCAATGAGATCCGGGACATCTTTCGAGACGGCGATGGCCGAGCCCCAGGCTGCCGCGGTCCAATAAAGCAGCGGCACATCCCGGGCGACGCCGACCTGGACGGCCGCCTGCGGGTGTTGGCGGACCATGGCGCCGAACCCCGGGTGCCGCGCCTCCAGGCCGCGCACGCCGTAATCGCGCGCCCGCAAATACAGGTTGCGGGCGCGTTCGCGCATGCGTTCGGCGAGGGTGAAGTTCTCCTCTTCGACGACATCCGCCTCGAGTTGGAGGAAGGCGTAGGCGTATTGGGTGTAGCCCTGGGCGGCTGCGAGCAGCAGGCCTTCGTGCCGCGGGTTTTCGGCGAGCAGGCTCTCCATCAGCTTCAGGCTGAACGGCACCGCCTGACGGATCAGCTCCGGGTCGTTGTCCGAGCTGAACGTGCTGCCGCCGCGCGCGAGGGCGTCGCCGACCCTGTTGATCGCCATGCGCTCGATGGAACATCCGCTGTTCAGGAGCGCCACTGCCACCGCGCCGCAGCCGATGCCTCCCCGGATCCAAAGCCGTCTGATGTTCATGGCGTCCAGTGTAGGCCACGCGCGGTCGGGAGCAAGCCCCGGGCGCGCGCGTTTTCCATCCTGTTTTTATTTTACTTCAGGGAATCCCCGGGGCACGATCGGGGGTGCCCCGGGGCATTGGATGGCGCGGCTTGGGGTCTTGTGTTTTTGACGCGCGGGAATATACTGTTTCCATGAAGAACGACGTTGTGCCGATTGAGATTCGGGGCATTTTGCCGGCGAACAGCGGCGCTGCCATTTTTGTGGGGAACGACGACAAGGTGTTCGTGATCCAAGTCGAACACAACATGGGGGCGATCATTGGGATGTTTCTGCGGGACACGCCGAAGGAGCGGCCGTTGACGCACGATTTGATGAACAGCGTGTTCAAGGGATTTGGCATTTCGGTGGAGCGGGTGGTGATCACGGAGTTGCGGAACGGCACCTACTTTGCGCGCCTGATTTTGAAGCAGGAAAACGAGCTGGGCGAGAAGCTGGTCGAGATCGACGCGCGTCCGAGCGACTGCCTGGCGCTGGCGACGGCCCAGAAAAAGCCGGTTTACGTCACCAGCACGCTTTTCAACCAGGTCGAGGACATGTCAAAATGGCTCGATGAGATCAACGAGACCGGCAGCAGCGAGGCCGAGTAAAGCCTCCCCGGCGCGCCCCGCGCCGGAACCCGGGCCGGCTTCCGGCGGCAAGCCCCTTCTCCTGGTCCACGGCACGGACGACTACGCGGTCAAGCAGCGCGCCCGCGAGGTGTTCCGGCAATGGTCGGCAGCGGTGGGGGGGATGGACCACGAGACGATCGACGCGCAGGCGGGGCATTTCGGGGAGGCGCTCAGGGCGCTGGGCCGTTTGCGCGAGGCGCTGCAGACGCTTCCCTTCTTCGGCAGCGGCAAGGTGGTTTGGTTCCAAAACTGCAGTTTTCTCGGGGACGACCGCGCCGCCACGGCGGCGGCGGTGACGGAGGCGCTTGCCGACCTGGGGGCGGAGCTGCAGTCGTTTTCGTGGCAGAATGTGCGGCTGCTGATCAGCGCGGGGAAGGTGGACAAGCGCCGCAGCTTTTACAGGATCCTGGAGAAGCTGGGCGCCGTGGAGGTTTACACGGCGTGGTCGGCGGACGACAAGGATTGGGCGGTTGAGGCGGCGGCGTGGGCGCGGCGCGCGTTGCGCCACCGCAGGCAGGACATCGGGGAGGAGGCCCTGGCGACGCTGGTGCACCAGGCGGGTCCGAACCGCCAGCAGCTCGCCAGCGAAATCGAAAAGCTGAGCCTCTACGCGAGCGGGCGCGCCACGATCGACGTCGCCGACGTCCAGGCCGTGGTCACCCGCAACAAGCAGGCCCGCGCCTTTGCGCTGGCCGACGCGTTTGGGGATCGGGATTTGCCCAGGGTGTTGCACACGCTGGACCACGAGTTGTGGACCCTGCGGATCGACAAGTCCCGCTCCGAGATCGCCCTGCTCTACGGCCTCATCACCAAGGTGCGCGCCATGCTCTTCCTCAAGGAGATGATCCGCGAGGGCTGGTTCCGTGCCGACGCGGAATATGGACGGTTCAAGAGCCAGCTGGAAGGCGTGCCGGCCGGCCGGTTTCCCGACGACAAGCGGCTCAATCCGCTGGCCATGCATCCCTACATGCTGCATCGCGCGCTGGGCCAGACGCGGCATTACACCACGGCCGAGCTGGTGCGGGCCATGGAACGTCTGCTGGAGTGCAACCGGCAGCTGGTGTCGCGCGGCCTCGACGAAGCGATGGTGCTGCAGCAAACCCTCGTCCACATCGTCCGCCGCGATGCGTGAGCGCGCCGCCCCCCTTCGGGCACCGGTCCGGGCGTGTTCCGTACGGTTACGGAGGTGTCTGCCAGCCGTCGCTTGACGCGAGTTGCCTCGAAATTCATAGTGGGGGTGGCGGTTGCGTGCATCCGTGACATGAGCGATGAACAGGCCAATCTGAGGGTTGGGGTGGGCGACCAGGCGGTGTATATCCGAATCGACGGGCGCGCCAACATGCATGCCAGCGTCAACTTCAAGGACGTCGTCCAGTTGCTGCGCGACAAGGGGCATCGCCGGTTCGTGCTGGACCTGACGGGGTGCAAGCTGATGGACAGCACCTTTCTCGGCGTGCTGGCCCGGCTGGGCATCGACGCCGCCAGCCCCGCCAGCAAAACCCACGACGTCAGCTTCGAGCTGCTCAACCCAAACGAGCACATCCAAACCCTGCTCGACACCCTCGGCGTGCGCCAATACTTCCGCGTCCTCCAGGGCCAGGCCGACGCGCGGCAGCAGTCGACGCCCATGACGGCCGTCGACAACCCCTCCCCCCCGGCAGACGCGGCGACGCTGGCCCGCCTCAGCCTCGACGCCCACAACACCCTCATCCAAATGAACGCCCGCAACGCCGCCAAGTTCCAGGACGTCACCGAGTATCTCGCCGCCGAACTCAAGAAACTCAACCCCAACACGCCGGATGCCCGCAACGCAGCCGGCGCCCGCCCGCCGCCGGACAAGCCGCCGGCAGCACAGCCCCCCCAAGACCCGCCCAAGGTGGACGAAGGCGGCTGACCCGCATTTCTCAGCGGCCGCGTGGCAAAGCGGTCAATCGGCGCGGATGAAGACGCGGAAGAACCGGGCGGGTGTGGTTGTGGGGAGCGGTTCGACCAGGTCCATGGTGGAGGCGGTGATGGTGTTGGTGGACCATGGGATCCAGGCCGTCAGGTGGGTCGAGGATTCGAGGATGACCGTGCCGGCATCGGGCAGGCCCGTCAGGCGCAACCGCAGGGCGGCGGGGGGCAGCAAGGCGGCCGCGCATCGCAGCGGGGGCGGGGTGGCCTGAAGGGCGGCGGCGGCGTTGACGCGGCCATGACCGTAATAGGGGTTCACGCCGTTGAGGTAATTGACCCGGCCGACCTTGTCGCTGGTCGCGTGCAGGATGGAGCGGACCTCGGCGGCGGTGAGGCCCGGGTTGACGGACAACACCAAGGCGCCGATGCCTGCCGCCAGGGGACAGGACGCCGACGTGCCGCCAAACTCCGGCAGGTAATTGCCCGGATCGGCTCCCGCGCTGCCTTGGCGGTCCGTGGTGAGAATCCAGTCCGCCCCGCCGCTGCTGGGCGCCAGGAAGTCCAACCCCGTTCCGTAACAACTGTAGTCCGCCCGATAGTCGAAATCCGTGCTCGCTCCGACGGCGAAGGTGTCCGGATGCGACGCCGGGTAATCGACGGGGGTGGCGTACCAGTAGTCGCCGCTGTCGTTGAGGTAAGGGCCGGACCAGCCGTAGCCCATTTCATACACCCAGAACTCGAGGTAATCGTAGAGCTCGCTCGAAATCCAGTAATGAAACGTCACTTCGCCCGAGGTTTCCAGGGTGTTGGTCGGGGAGCGCAAATCGGTCGTGTTGGAGTCGCCGATGGTGCCGGCTTTGGCGAGGTATCGGCCGGTGCCGTAGGCATGGGCGGGGTCGTCCACGATTGCCCAGGGCACACCCTCGTACGGCGCCACGTTCCAGCCGGCGGGTGTCGTGGGCGAGTCGAAGCGCTCGACCGTGCCGTTCGGGAACCGCACGTTCGCCAGCCAGCAGGTGTCCTCGCCCGCCCCCAGGCTGCCGTCCTTGATGTAGGTCCACTCGAAGGCATACGTGCCGGCGGGCAAGTCGGTGAGGCTGTATTCCCCGTAGGCGGAGGCATCGTTGCCGGAGGTGGCGAAGATGGGGCACCCCTTGCCCTGGCGTCCCTGGTGGGCGGCGTCGGCGAGGGCGCTGTCGATGGCGGAGGACCGGGAGAAGCCCAGGCTGATGCTCAGGACGTCGGCGCCGCGCCACGTGGGGGACGCGGTGAGGCCGGCGGCGTAACGCAGCGCGGCGGCAAAGGTGGCGGCCGTCACGATGTCGTCCCCCCGAATGACTTTGAGCGGCAGGATTCGACACCGCGGCGCCACGCCGGACACTCCCACGCCGTCATTGCCCGCCGCCGCCGCGATCCCCGACGTGGACGTGCCGTGATTGTCGTCTGCAGCCGCGGGGCGGGGGTTGTTGTCGCCATCCGCAAAGTCCCACCCATGAACGTCGTCCACATAGCCATTCCCGTCGTCGTCGACGCCGTTGACGATCTCGTGGAGGTTGGTGAACACGTTGGCCCAAAGATCCGGGTGCTCCATGTCCATCCCATCGTCCAACACCGCGATCACAATCGCGTTCGTCCCGCGCGTGATGTCCCACGCCGCACCCGCACTGACGTCCGCCCCGCTCAAGCCGCCGCCCTGGCCGGTGTTGCGCAAGTGCCACTGCTGACCATACAGCGGATCGTTCGGGGTGAAACATTCCACCACCTGCAACGCGAAATTGGGTTCCGCCCAGGCCACCCGCGAATCCGCATTGCGCGCGTTGGCGTCCGCCAGCAGTTGCTCGGCGGTCAGCCCGGGCGCGGCCATGATGAACTGGTCCGGGGTGTGCGGCAGCGGCCGGACCCGCCCCTCATGACCCCGGAAATAATCGGACGGGTCAACCCCGGCTCGAAGACACAGGATCATCTCCCCCGTGGGATGCAACCGCAGGTTGCTCTCAGGATCCACGTAGACGGGGTCGGCAGCCCGCAACTCGGGCAGCCGCCGCGCCTGCTCGAGCAGGGTGGCCAGCGCGGAGGGATCGGCCTGCTGGCGCTGCTGCTCCGGGACGGTCCCTCTGAGCAATACCCTGCCCGCCACCGGCTCACCCTCCACCGCGTAGCCGGCCAGAGGCGCGCCCGGTGCGGTCAGCCGCCGAATCGCCCCGCCGCCGTCCGGCGCGTCCGCCGGCCTGACCGCCAGCGCAGCCGCCAGGCGGTCCAGACGCCGTTTGCCCCGAGGCGTTGTCAGATAGTCCCCGGCGTCCAGGCTCGCCACCGGCCGGCGCGGTTTGCGGACGATTTCCCGGTAGCGCTTCGGCATGGTCGGCGAGCGTCTCGCGTGGGCGTCGGGCGCGGCGGCCGCCATGCCTTCTGCATGGCCCCAGAGCATGGCCAGGACGAGAATCGGCACCGGAGACTTGAATCTTGTCGGATGACGTGTGGGCATACGCGGCAAAGGTGTTGCCGCCCGTTCCTTTACTTGACCGCACCGGGGCACGCAATCGCAAAGCCCAACCCGCCACCACCCGAGTTCAACACGGACGCTCCGCCAGGTCCCGGGCCGGCAGAAAACCGCGCCTGGGGTTATGGGAACCGAGCCGCGAGCTTGCGGGCGGGCGTTTCGATCAACCGCCCGGCGCCCTGGTCGATTCAAAGCCGCCGCCCGCCCGGGGTCCCAAGGCGGCCGGAGTCCCCGCGACCTGTTCCGCGCTTGCCGCGCCGGCCCTCGGGCCGTAGAACATGCGGGTGAAAACGACTCAAGTCATCGCGCCGGCACAGGCGCCGCTGTCTGCGGGACTGCGCCGGTATTTGTATCTGACGGCGGGGCTCACCGGCGCGGCGATCATGATCATCGAGATCCTGGGCGCGAAACTCCTTTCGCCGTATTTGGGCACGTCGCATTTTGTATGGACGGCGCAGATTGCGGTGACGCTGGTGGCGTTGGCGGGGGGGTATTATGCCGGGGGCCTATGGGCGGACAGGACGCTGGCGCCGGCGAGACTTTTCGGGGCGATCGTGGCTGCCGGCGTTTATCTGGCGGTGACGGTGGCGCTGACGGAAACGGTCGCGTATGGGTTTCTTCGGTTCAGTTTGCCGGTCGGTTCGCTGTTCAGTTCGCTGGTGCTCTATTTCGTGCCGTTGGGTCTGCTGGCGATGACGTGTCCGTTCCTGATCCGGCTGCTGACGGTGTCGGTTTCGGAGGTGGGCGGGAACGCGGGGCGGTTGAGCGCGGTGAGCACGCTGGGCAGTTTCCTGGGCACGATGGCGATCGGGTACATGATCATTCCGCATCTGCCCAACACGCTGACGATGTATTTGACGGCCATGCTGCTGATGGGGCTGGGCACGGTGTATTTTGCGGTCTGGTGGCGGCGCGGGAGGGGTCTGACGGCGGTGTTGGTGGCGACGGCGGCGGGGCTGGCGGCGGGGTATGCGGGAGTGGATTCGGCGCGCTACCGCGGCCAGGACACGGTCGAGCTGTTTCGCGGCAACTCGAATTACGGGATTCTGCAGGTGATCCAGGACAAGGCGAGTCCGCGGCGGCTGTATTTGAACGATTATTTGACGCAGAACACCTACGACACCAACACCCGGTCCAGCACCTCCATGTTCACCTACATGCTGCACGGGCTGGCGCGCGCCTACACCCCAACCCTCACCAATGTCCTCTGCATCGGACTGGGCGTCGGCATCGTCCCCATGCAGTTCGCCCGCGAAGGCGTGCGCGTGGATGTGGTCGAAATCAATCCCGCCGTCGTTCCGGTCGCCCGGGACTTCTTCGGCCTGAACCCGGACCTGATGACGATCATACTCGAGGACGGGCGCTATTATTTGAACCGGTGCCGGCAGCGCTACGACGCGGTGATTGTGGACGCGTTCATTGGCGATTCGTGCCCGGCGCATCTGATGACGCTTGAGGCGTTCTCGGCCGTCGCCCGGATTCTCCGGCCTCAGGGCACCCTGGTCATCAACACGTTCGGCAACTTCGACCCCGGCAACGACTTCTTCACCGCGTCGCTCTGGAAAACCCTCAACCGGGTGTTCCCCGGCGTCCGGATGCACGGCAGCGACCGCGGCAACACGCTGTATGTCGCGTCCGCCCGGACCGGGTTCAGCCTCGTGCACGAGCCCGCCTTCGACCATGTGCATCCGGCGTGCCTGTGGGAAGTGCGGCGCACCTTCGACAGCCTCCGGGAACCGCACCCGGCGCACGGCATTGTGCTGACCGACAACCACAATCCGGTTGAGTTCCACGACGCCGTGAACCGCCAGAACCACCGCAAATACCTCGCCTTGGCGATGCGGCAGCGGACGGAATCGCCGGCGGACAAATGACGTCGGGGCGGCTTGACAGGCGGCGGACTCTTGCTATTCGTGGCCCAGGGTTATGGGCCGCATTTATCGTGACATCGTCGAGACCGTGGGCTGCACGCCGCTGGTGCGGTTGAACCGGGTGACGGCCGGCGTGGAGGCGACCGTGCTGTTGAAGTGCGAGTTCTTCAATCCGCTGGGCAGCGTGAAAGACCGGATCGGCGCGGCGATGATCGACGCCGCCGAGCGGGAGGGCCGGATCACCCGGGACACCGTCATCATCGAACCCACCAGCGGCAACACCGGCATCGCCCTCGCGTTCGTCTGCGCCGCGCGCGGCTACCCGCTCGTGCTGACCATGCCGGACACAATGTCCGTGGAGCGCCGCACCCTGCTGGCCCTGCTGGGGGCTCAAGTGGTGTTGACTCCCGGCAGCCAGGGCATGAAAGGCGCCATTGCGCGCGCCGAAGAACTGGCCCGCCAAACCCCCCACTCGTGGGTTCCCATGCAATTCGAGAACCCGGCCAACGTGGAGGCGCACCGGCAAACGACCGCCGAGGAGATCTGGGAGGACACGGAAGGCAAGGTCGACATCCTGGTGGCCGCAGTGGGAACGGGCGGCACGATCAGCGGCGTCTGCGAGGCCCTCAAAGCCCGCAAACCGGATTTCCAGGCCATCGCGGTCGAACCCCGCGACTCGCCTGTCATCGCCCAAACGCTGGCGGGCCTGCCGGTGCAGCCGGGCCAGCACAAGATTCAGGGGATTGGGGCGGGGTTTATTCCCAAGAACTTGCACCTCAGAGACGACCAAGGCAGGCCGCAGATCCTTGAGAGCGTGCAGGTCGCCAACGACGACGCCCTGGCCATGGCCCGGCGCCTGGCAAGGGAAGAGGGCATCCTGGCCGGGATCTCCTCCGGCGCCAATGTCTGGGCCGCCGTCCAGGTCGCCCGCCGCCCGGAGAACCGGGGCAAGCTGATTGTCACGATGGCCTGTTCCACCGGCGAACGCTACTTGAGCACCGCCCTGGCTGCGGAAGCCCGCAGCGTACCCGGCACCTGAGCATGCCGCATCCGTTGAAGTACGGAGAAAACCGCCGGGCGCGACGGCAGGAGACCGGGCGTGTGAAAAAAATGGCGTTGGGGCGAAGAAATTAGTTGTTGCGTTCTTCGGCATAATGCTAATAATTGGGGTTGTTGAAGGTCTGACCGTCTTGACGCGGTCGTTTTTAGCGCGTTGCGGTCCTCCATTAGATTCCTAATTCACAGCGGGCTTTGCGGGCGGGTTGCCGCAGGCAGTTTCAAAAGTACACACAGTTATGAGTAAAGGCACGTCGGAATACGGTTCCGGCTATTTGGAAGTATCCGAGAAAGGTTTTGGGTTCTTGCGGTCTGCAGAAAACCACTACCAACCGAAGCCCACGGATATCTTCGTCACCCCGGACACGATCAAGAAGAATTTTCTGCGCGAGGGCGGTCTGGTGGCCGGTCCGCTGCAGCCGCCGCACCGCGGCAGCAGTTTGCAGCTCAGATCGGTGGAGAAGGTCAACAACATGCCGTTCGAAGACTACACCAAGTCCGTCCGGTTCGAGAATCTGGTGACGATCGACCCGATCGAGAAGTTCAAGCTGGAGACCGACCCGGACCTGATCGAGACCCGGATCATCGACCTCGTCACCCCCATCGGCAAAGGCACCCGCGGCCTGATCGTCTCCCCGCCCCGCAGCGGCAAGACCACCATCCTCAAGCAGATCGCCAACGCCGTCACCGCCAACCATCCCGAGGTGCACGTGCTCGTGCTGCTCATCGACGAGCGCCCTGAGGAAGTCACCGACTTCCAGCGCTCCGTCAAGGCCGAGGTCGTCGCCTCCTCCAACGACCAGGACCTCGAAACCCATGTCCGCCTCTCCAGGTTCATGATCGAACGCTGCCGGCGCATCGTCGAAGCCGGCAAGGACGTCTTCGTCCTCCTCGACTCCCTCACCCGCGTCGCCCGCGCCTACAACAGCGTCCACGGCGGCAGCGGCCGCACCATGACCGGCGGCGTCGACGCCCGCGCCCTTGAAATCCCCCGCAAAATGTTCGCCTCCGCCCGCAAGATTGAAGACGGCGGGTCGCTGACGATTCTGGCGACGGCCCTGGTGGACACCGGCTCGCGGATGGACGAGCTGATCTTCCAGGAGTTCAAGGGCACCGGCAACATGGAGCTGATCCTCGACCGCAAACTCTCCGACCGCCGCCTGTTCCCCGCCATCGACATCCCCAAAAGCGGCACGCGCAAAGAGGAGAAACTCTTTCCCAAAAACCAGATCGAAGCCATCCGCAAACTGCGCCGGATGATGGTGGACCTCAACCCCATCGAGGCCATGGAAACCCTCATCAGCGCCCTCAAAAAGCACAAGCTCAACGAGGAATTGCTGGCCAAACTCAGCTGACTGGAACTGCCGCTCGATTGCGATTCGCGGGGATTCGGCTGTCGCTGCACCCGGGAGGTCGCCGCGTTTTCCACCCTGCACATCACCGGGGGCGAACTGTTCGCGCTGCTCGTCGCCGAGTCCTGACCCGCGCGCGCGGATCCGCATTGCGGGCCACGCCGGGTCAATCCTCCGTCCTGCGCGCCAGCCGGCGTTCCAACGCGCTGTAGAGCGCCGGCGCCCCCTCCAAATGCAGCGGCCGCCCGGCCGGGCCCACCAGTCCAAAACCCGCCCCATACGCCGGACCATTGACCACACAGGCGTCCGTGTGACACCCCGCCACCTGCTCCGCCCCGCGGCGCAGGGCGTCCGCCCGGCTGCCGTCGACTTCGTATTTCCAACCCGTGAGCTGCGCCCTGGGAAACCAGCCGCGCAGTTCGGCGATGATCTTGAGCGTGGGCAGCAGTTCCACCAGCAAACGGTTTTCGCCCGATGAAATCTTGCGCGCGCGCAACTCCACCAGCTGGCCGTCCGAATGGTGCGCCCACACGGCGCCGACCCGGAAATCACTCACCGCGGCGGCGTGAAACACCGCGTCGGGAGGGCAGTTCCGAAGCGCCTCGAGACGCAGGCTGAGGTCCGCCGCCGAACCGAACACCTGGACGCGATGAGCCCGGCGTTCGCCGGCCCACGTGGCCTGTTCCCCCACCAGCAGCGTGACCTCATGGCCGCAGTCCGCGAGATGCGCCGCAAGACCAATCCCCAAACGGCCCGTCGAAAGGTTCGTCAGCCGGCGCACTTCGTCCACTGCCTCGTGGGTGGGGCCCGCGGTGACGATGCATGTTCGGCGAGAACCGCCCGGAACGGTCCGCATCGAGTGTCGCATGCCCCCGACTCTAACCCGGCGGCCCGCCCGGCAAAAGTCCCAATCCCACCCCACACGACGAATTGGAAATGGAAACGTCGAACAGGCAACGCTCCACAGCCGGCGGGCACTGGCCTTGCAGCGCCCGCCGGCTCGGAGCGCGCGTGTCCGGTCATTTCGCCAGTCGGAAGAGCTGGCTTCCGTGGGAGGGCTCCACGGTCACGGTGGTTTTTCCGTCGGCGGTGGTGCCTGGGTCGGGGTGATTGGACCATCCGTTGGGAAAGGTGGTGGTGCTTTGGAGCACGTAGCCCGCAGGCAAGACCGGCCATGAAATCTCCAGCGCGCTTCCCACCTGGCGCCACTGCAGTCGGGCCGCGGGCGGCGAGACCACGGCGGCGAAGGCGCCTCCGACGCGCAGGTCGTCGATCGCCAGCACGCCCATCCCGTCGGGTTGCTGAAAGCCAAAGGCCGCAATGTCCACCGGCACCGCCATGTCCGTGGCCGCGACGGCCGTGTCCGATTCCGCCCCGGGATTCACCCACAACACGGTTTCGGCCGTGCCGACGGTGTAGCGCATCACGGCCGTCACCGTTTCGCCCGGCGTCACGTCCCGCGGGTGGAACACGCCCGGCGCGGGGGTGCCGTTGGCGATGCCCAGGCGGCAGGCGCCCGGCGCCGCGCCCTGCGAGCTGACGGCGAGCCGGGCCCTGGAGTCGCCGTTGTCGCTGCCGGCAAGGTGGGCGAAGCAGGCGCCGGCGCCGGCGGGAGGCGCGATGCATTGCACCGTGAGGCTCGCGTAAATCACGCAGCCCGAGTGGGCGTCGTAACCCTCGTGCGCCGGGCCGGACAACCATGCGCGGACCTGTTCCGTGCCGGCTTCGTCGAGCGCAAGCCGGCCGTCTTGGACGTGGAGGTCATTGGTGGCGCCCGCCGCGTGCTCCCAGGCGGGCGACGCCTGGAGCACCAGCGGCCCGTCGCCGCAGCTGAACTGCTCCTCGAGATCCGTTCCCGTGAACGGATTGACGCTTACCGCAAAGGTCGCCGCCGCCGCGTTGTCCCCGTCACTCACCGTGAGCGTGACATAACCCAAGCCGCTCTGGCCCGCCGCGGGCGTCACCGTCACCGTGCGATTGGAGCCGCTGCCGCCCAGCGCGATGCCCGGCTCCGGAAGGAGCGACGGGACCGAGGAGAAGCTTGACAGCACGAGTTGGGCGGCGGGGGACTCGGCATCTCCGACGAGGAAGGAGGCCGGGGACGTCGGCTGGCCGACGACGGTGATTTGGTTGGGGATGGGAGCGATGACGGGCGCTCCCACCACGACTTCGAACTGGGTGGACGCCACGTTGCCGTCGCCGTCCCGCACGGAGACCGTGATCGTGGCGCGCCCCTGGACGCCCGAGGCGGGCACCACGCTCAGCGTCCGGAGAGCATCGCTCCCGCCCAGCACGAGATGGTCCGGACTGTTCGGCACCAGGACGGGATTCGACGAGGAGACCGTGACCACCAGGCTGCCCGCGGGCGTTTCCAGATCGCTGACCTCGAACGCCAGCGCCGGTGTCGACCCGCCCGCGGGAATGGACTGGTCCGCCAGCGCGCCAATGACAGGCGGGTTGGTCGCTCCGGAGCCGCCCGGAACCACCTCGGCAAACGTGAGCCCCACCCTCAGATCATCCAGCGCCAACGCCCCAATGCCCGTGTCCTGCCGCAACGCAAACGCGCTGAACGCCACCGCCGTCGCCGCATCCGTGGCCTCCGCCCGCGCCACCGCGCCGGCCTCGGATTCGGGGTCGATCCAGAGCGTGGTGGCGACGGGATTGAGGGTGACGCGCAGCACCACGCGGTAGTCGACGCCGGGAGCCAGATCGGTGGCCACAGTGGCGCTCGGTGAGGAGGCGCCGTTGGCGACGCCGACCCGATACAAGCCGGGCGCGGCGCCGGCGGTGGTGGCGAAGACGCGCGCGCGGAAGGAGCTGGAATTGAAGTGGGCGAAGAAGTTGCCTGCGGAACCGGGCAGCGCGCTGGCGTTGAGCGCGAAGCTGGCATACAAGACGCCGTCCCTGTAAGGGCCGCCGTCCAGCACGCGGTGGACGTCCTCGCGGTTGCTGGCCGCCAGCGCCGCCCGGCCTGACACCACCTCCACGGACCCGGCAGCGGCGCTGTGGGCCAGCCAGACGCCAGCCGCCGCATTCGTCAGAACGCCGTCGGGATAATCGAACGGTTCGTCGAGGATCAGGCTTGCCGGCACGGTGGTGGCCGCGCCCCACGCGGCCATGAGAATGAGAAACATCCTTTTCATAATTTCAATGGTTGAATTTGTGTTTGTGTTGTGAGTTCGAGTTGGGTTCGGAATTGAGTTCGGCCTTGGGTTCGGGTTCGGGTTCCGGTTCGCGATCCGGGTGGAACGGGAGGGTGAGGGGCCGGCGTGTTCCAATCACACTCGCGCGCGCGCCGGGACGATTCGGGTTGGGAGCCGCGGAGCCGCGCGAGAGGCCGCGAATGCAGCGCGCCGATCGGCTGCGGCCGAGGCGGAATTCGCATGCCTTGGCGTTCATTGGGATTGCATGGAACGGTGTCGACGGGGCTCATGGTCCGTTGGGCGTGAAGGGGCTGGGATACCAATACACGCTCCGCTCGATCCGCCATTCGGCGGCGGCGCGGTTGGCTTCGGTGGGGGTGCGGCGAAACT
This sequence comes from Verrucomicrobiota bacterium, assembly GCA_016935555.1. Lineage (GTDB taxonomy): Bacteria > Verrucomicrobiota > Verrucomicrobiia > Limisphaerales > JAFGQR01 > JAFGQR01. The sequence goes on along the minus strand of JAFGQR010000096.1, from coordinate 43,646 downwards.
CGTTGGTCGCGATCAGGCGCGCGGCGCCGTCGGTCATCGCAAAGACGCCGCGCCCCGCGTGGCGGCCGATGGCGTAACGGCCGGTGACATTGGACTGGCTGCGTCCGGCGGCGGGGTAGTTGCCGTTGACTTCGGCGATGAAGATGGTGTCGGCGGGGCGGAGCACGCTCGAAAGGCGGGTGTTGGGCACGCGGCGGGTGGCGCCCCCTTTGTTGATGCAGAGCCGGCCGTTCATGCCGTACATGAAATACGCCTTGCCATGGGCGTCCGGGCTGAAGTCCGGGCGTGGCGCCTCCGGGCATGCGAACAGCGACGGAACGCCGGGCATCGGCGGCGCGCCGGCCGCGTAAAGGGCGGTCAGAGGCTCGAGGGCCAGCGACGGCGGCACGGTTTCGTACCAGGCGACGCGGTTTTGGGGGTGGGCGATGGGCGCGAGGGTGTTGCCCTCCTCGGGCACGATGCCGTCGTTGTCCTCGGTGTGCATCAGAAAGGCCAGGCCCCATTGCTTGGCGTTGCTCAGGCACGCGGCGGTGCGGGCCTGATGTTTCGCCCGGGCCAGGGCCGGCAACAGCAGCGCGGCCAGCAGCGCCACGATCCCAAACACCACCAGCAGCTCGATCAGAGTGAACGCCGGCTCCCTCCCGGCACCCGCCTCCTCGACAAAACACCTTCGGCGCGTCGGACGCTGTCGCGTGGGCATGCGTGATAACCTCCTTCCAATCCTCGCCCGCAAGTCAACGCGCAACCGCACCGGTTGTCGAGAACATTGTCGAAAAAGTTATTCACCGCGCGCCGAGGCGGAGTGCGGTCGCGTGCGATGCGGGACGGCTTCAGGCCTCGTCGACGCACGGGCGCGGGAAGGTTCTGACGCCTCAAGAGGTTCGAGGCGCCGTTGCTTTCGGGCCGCTCGCCACCCCGCCTCCGTCTCGATGCCAACGGCCGCCTCGAACAGTCTGAGGCGCGCCTCGCTGGAGTTCTTGACCCGTGAAAGACGTTGCTCGCAGATCAACTTTGTGCGCTGCAAGGCGCAAGTTGCGGGGCGATCGTGAAGGACTCTATCCCGCCGCTGCGCGGCGGTTGAAAATGTCTGACGTCTTTCCTGTCCGCGAAGCGGACAACTCTAACGAGGCGCCTCCCTCCCCAAGCCCGTTGGACGCTTCAACCCCTCACGACCGCCTCGCCCGCTGGACTGGTCTGAGGCCGCGCCTCGTTAGGGGTCGTCGGAACCTTCGGGGGCATCCTCTTTGAGCACGCGGTAGGGATGGGTCCAGGGGTCGATCCGGCAAATGGAGGCGAACTCGCAGTGGTCGCACGCTTTGTCGGTGCCTTTCTGGTAGGGCGCGATGGAGACGTCGCCGGCGTAGATGCGTTGTCCCATGTCGCGCAGGAGGGTTTCGGCGTGGTCGAGCAGGGCGTGGAACTTGGTGGTGGGGAGGGCTGCGAAGCTGTTGCGGCAGGGTTGGCCATCCTGGCGGAGGCGGTAGGGGAACTGGTCGCCGGAGTGCGCATCGGGGCGGTTGTCGAGGAGGGTGCGGGCGGCGAGGTCGAAGAGGCCCTGGTGGCGGTAGGCCAGGCGTTGGGTTTCGGCCTTGCGGTCGAGGACCTCGCGGCGATGGGGGCCGGCGGGGCAGGTGCCGCGGAGGTTGACGAAGAAGACGCCGGCGGGATCCAGGGTGCGGGCGTGGAAGAGGGCGGCGGCCTGGGGCAGGCGCCGGAGGACGTTCAAGTAGGCCGGGAGTTGTTGCTGAATCCCGTGGGCCAGGAGCACACGGTCCAGCTTCCGTTGTCCGGATTTGTAATCGATCACCACGCACCGCGCCGCGCGGGAGGACGGGTCGCGCCACAGGTCCACCCGGTCGATGCGTCCGCGGAAGGCGAGGCGGTGGCCGCCGCCCAGGTCGAGTTCCCAGGCCGGCAGGGGGCTTGACGGCAACCCGAAGCCGAGTTCGACGGCGGCGGGATCGAACTGGTATTGGGCCATCCAGGCGACCATCACGCCGATGAACCGCTGGAGGGCGGCCTTGTAAGTGGCGGCAAGAAACCGGTTCTGCTCGGTGGCCAGCATCACGCCCCCGCCAAACCGCGGCGTCAGATCGTCCGCGATGCGCCCGATGCGCGCGGCCGCGTCCGCCGGCGTCAGGTCGCGCCAGGCGCGGCCTTCGCGGGCGAGCTGATGGTGGAAGAGCTCCAGCACCTCGTGTTGGAAGCGCCCCTGCTCGCGAATGTCCAACTCGAACCGCACCCGCTCCTCGGCCCCCAGGCCGGAACGCACAAAAAACCGGAACGGGCAGGCGGCGAACTGCTCGAGACGGCTGACGGACGTGGCCAGGATCGGGCCATACAGCCGCGCGGCCAGCGATGCGGCCAGGCGCTCCGGAGCCTCGGCGACGCGCAGCGCGCGCAGGTGATCGAGCGCGGCGCGCAGGGCCGGCACCTCCGCCAGCGTGCGTCCTGCCGTGCCGAAGGCTGCCGGCAGGCGCGTCTCGAGCCGCCAAAGCGGGGCGACCAGCTCGCACGCGTGTTCGGCCGCACCCCAATCCCCGGCGACCGATCCGTTCTCCGGTGTCAAGCCGGGAACCAGCCGCTGCAGGTGGCTGACGAACACCGACGGATGCAGCCCTTTGCCCTGGCCGTCGCGCTGCGCCCACGTCACGGTGAGCGTTTGCCGGGAGCGGGTGCAGGCGATGTAGCCGTAATAACGTTCGAGTCCCGCCTGCAGCCTGGGGTTGGGCCCCAACTCGTGCCCGTGGCGCTCCAATTGCTGACGGTCCGCCTCCGTCAACAATCCGGGCGTCGCCGGCGGCGCCGGGAACACCCCCTGGTTCACGCCCAGCACGAATGCGTGCTGAAGATGCGGGTTGCGGGAACGATCGACCGCGCCAATCAGCACCTGGTCGAGCGCCGGAGGGATGATCCCCACGCTCAGCCCGTTGAGCCCGGCGTCCAGGATCGGCAGCCAGTCGCGCAACGCCAGGGCCGGAGCGTGCGCCGGAAACGCCCGCGCCAGGTTGTCCAGCCAGCCCTGCATCTGGTCCCACACGGTTTCATGGATGACCGCAAACGGCGACCGGTCCGGCCCGCCGGGCGTGTCCGGGAGCGCGCCGCCCCAGCGGCCGAGAGTGGTTTCGACGTTGAGGTCGTTCCACAGCGTTTGCAGCGCCTCCGCCAGGCCGCTGCCGGCAACCACAAACGGCGCGGCGCCCAGCGCCGCCTGCAACCGCAGAAACGGCGGCAGCACGCGCCGGCGAACCGCTTCGAGCGCCCCGAGAACGCCGCCGCCGTGGCTTTCCGGCAGCGGCTGCAGCCACACGGCCCCCTCCCACCCGCGCGCGAGCGCCTCGTTCTCCAGTTCGTCCACCTCGGCCATCGTCGCAGGCACCAGCCCCGTCTTCAGCGCCCCAAACCAATCCGCCGATGTCCAGTGAAACGCCACGGTGCGAAGCGCGGACCGCGTCAGTTCAGCCAGGGGATGGTGTGCGACGACCTCGCGGCGATCGATGAAGAAGGGGATTTCATACCGCGTGAACACACGCCGCAACACGTCGTGATACGGCTCCAGCTGCCGCACCAGCACCGCCATGTCCCGAAATCGCCCGCCCCCGCGCACCCGCCGCAGAATGTCCCGCGCCACCCAAATCGCCTCCCCCTCCGGATTGGGGCATGCCACGAGCCGTATGCCATTCCACGCGGCCGGGTCCGGCGCGGCGCCGCCGGCGGGGGCGCCGCCGCCGGCGTGGGGAGGTGGCGTGGGGGGGCGGGGATGGGCCCAGGCGGCTTCGAGGTGGCGCAGCGCCGGCTGGCAGGCGAAGCGGCTGCCCGCAGCCGAGCGCGGAAGCACCTCGACCGTGACGGCGGCCGGTCCCCACAAGCGGGTGACGGCCGCGTGGCATTCGGTGAAGGTTCGCGCGAGCAGCGCCCAGCACGAGTGCCACGGACAGTCGGCAGCCGGTGCCTGGTCGAGGCAGAAGGCCAGGGTGGCGCGGCGGCATCCGGGCAGGATGGCCAGGAGCAGTCGGCGCTCCTGGGGGGTCATTTGCGCGAACCCGTCCAGCCACAGCCCGGCGCAGGCCAGGGAGGCCGGCGGGGAGGGGACCGACGCGGGGGACGCCGAACCGGGCGCGGCGGACAACGCGTCCGCGGCCAGGTCGAGCAGCGCATCGGCATCCTGGAGCTGGTGATCGCGCAGCCATTCCGAATACGCCCGCAGCAGCAACGCCACGTCCTGCAGCTTTCGACCCAGAGGGGTGTCATGCCCCACGGCCTGGCGGAGACGGTCCAGGTGTTCCGCCGCCCATCGGTGGCGTTGGAACTCGCGCAGCAACGCGCTCAGTTGCCGCGCGAACCCGGGGAGCCGGGCGCTGGCATGGAACAGGATCAACTCGCGGCGCCGCTGCTCGAGCAGGGCGCGCAGCACCATGATACGGCCCTCCTCGCTGAGCAGCCCGGGCGGGGGCTGGCCCCGCTGGTCGAAGATGAATTCGGCCAGGCGTTCGAAGGACAGAATGTGCAGGCGCGTGTAGCCCGCCAGGTCGTCTTCGGCCAGGAGCTGGCGTTCGAGCTGGAAGGTGGCCTGCTTGGGAACCACCAGCAGCAGGGGCGCTCCCTCCGGCGAGGTGCGGAGCGCCGCCCGGATGTCCGACAGGCAACGCCACGTCTTGCCACTGCCCGCCGGGCCGAGAAGAAACGTCACCCGCCTCCCCTCGCGGCCGCGTTCGGGTGTCTCGGGCGGGGCGGTGTCCATCGGGGGCGTGGCCGGTCAGACGGCCAGGGTTTCGCCGGGCTGGGGCTGGCACACGCGGACCTTGGGATACCGCTGCTGGATCTGGGTTTCGAACCACTGCCGCGCCGGCGCGTCGCCGTGCCCGAGCAGCACCACGCGGGGCGACACCTGGCCGACAAAATCGAGCAGGTCGTCGCGGTTGGCGTGGGCGGTGAGATCGAAGCTGCGGACGTCGCACCGCACGGTCAGGTCGCCGCCCGACGCGCTGAACGGAAAGGGGACCCCGCGGGGGGCCGCTTTGAGCCGTCCGCCGGGGCTGTCGGGGTCGGTGTAGCCGACGAAGAAGATGGCATGCTGCTCGTCGCCGGCCAGGCGCAGGGCGAGGTCGTGGGCGCCGGTGTGCTCGGTCATCATGCCGGCGGTCAGCACGAACAGCCGGCTTCCGGCCAGCTTCATGGCGTCGAGCTGGCGGGGATCGAGCACGACGAGGTTCAGGGCTTCGTGGAGTTGGAGGGTCGTGTGCTGGCGGTGCGCGCGGTGGGACTGGAGGTCGTAGATCTCGGTGAACACACGCCCCAGCCCCCCGATATACACCGGTTGCCGCTTCAGCCGTCCGGCGCGCATCAGCAGCGCCAGCAGCGCCAGGATTTCCTGCGTGCGTCCGAGGGCGAAGGTGGGGATGAGCACGCTGCCGCCGCGGCCGAGCACCTCCTGGATGGCTGCCGCCAGACGGTCCACTTCCGCCTCGCGGCTGAATCCCGCGGGCAGGGCCCGGTTGCCGCGCGTCGTCTCCATGATCAGCACGTCCGTCTCGACCTCCTCAAACCGCGCCCCTTTGAGCAGCGTCTGATCCGTGAAACACACGTCTCCGGTGTAGAACAGCGTTTCCTGCCGGCCCCGGACCATGATGCCCGCCGCCCCCAGCGCATGGCCCGCGTCGAAAAACTCCAGCGTCGGCCCCGCCGTGCCGGCGCCGCCGTTCGCCGCCGCGGCCCACTCGACGTCCCGGTTGTATTTGAACCCCTGAAACAACGGCGCGATGTCGTCCACCTCGTCGTGCGAATACAGCGGGTATTCCCGGATGCCGAGTTCGTCCCGCTGGCGGCTCATCACGTTGACCGAGTTGTGGAGCACGCGTTCGACCAGGAAATAGCTCAGCTCCGTGAGCAGCACCTGCGCGCGCGGAAAGTGTCTCAAGGCCACGGGCAGCGCGCCCACATGATCATGATGGCAATGCGAGATCACCATCGCCTCCACGTCCCGCCCCGCGGCCTGTGCAAACAACGGCAGGCTCGCCCGCCCCTCGCGTTTGGGATGCACGCCCGCGTCCAGCAACAGCCCATGCCCCTCCACGTCCACCAGCCACGCGCTGGCCCCGATGTTCGTGTCCGGATTCAGATTTGTGACGTGCATGCGGGTCAAGGAGCGGGCTCAACTCGCACGCCTCCGCCAGGCGCAGCCACGCTTGTCCCGGCGCGTCTGGGCGCCCAACAACGTTCGTCATCCACGCTCGCCATGAGCGAGCATCTGGACGCAAGGCGTTTCAAAAGTCAAGGTTAGTCGGCGAAGACGACCAGGGAGCGGATCGGCCGGCCGGGCAGCTTCTTGCGGCCCTCGAGGGAGCCCAGTTCGATGAGGAAGTGGATGCCGAGGATGCGGCCGCCGGCTTGTTCGACGAGTTGGGCGGCGGCCTGGGCGGTGCCGCCCGTGGCAAGCAGGTCGTCCACGAGCAACACGCGGCTGCCGGGGCGGAAGGCGTCCACATGAATGGCGATGGTGCTTTGGCCGTATTCGAGCGCGTAGCTTTGCTCGAACGTGTCGAAGGGCAGCTTGCCCTTCTTGCGCACCGGCACCATGCCCGCCCGCAGCCGGAGCGCCACCGCGGCGGCAAAGATGAATCCGCGCGCGTCAATCCCCACCACGGCGTCCACCTGGCCCGGCTGAAACGGATCCGCCAGCCAGGCAACGCTCCCCCCAAACAATCCCGGGTCCGCCAGCACCGGCGTGATGTCCTTGAACTGGATGCCGGGCTTGGGGAAATCCGGCACGTTGCGGATGGCCCGCCGAATGTCGGCGGGGGTCGGCGGGGGCGCATGCATCGGGACGCGGTTATTTCTGCACGGTTTCGAGTTTCTCGATCATCCGGCGCAGCTTGTTCAAGGCGATGTTTTGGATCTGGCGCACACGCTCGCGGGTGACGCCGAACTTTTCGCCGACCTCCTCCAGAGTGCGTTCGGAACCGCCGTCGAGGCCGAACCGGTAGCGCAGGATGGTGGCTTCGCGCGGGTCGAGGGTGGTGATCATGTCCTGGAGCATGTGCGTGACGGTCTTGTCTTCGAGCTGCTCGTACGGCGTGTCGGCGCTCTCGTCCTGGACGATTTCGGAGAAGTTGTTGGAATCCTCGTCGCCGATGGGCGCGTCGAGCGACGCCGGCCGGATGGCGGCGGTGCGCATTTGCGCCACGCGGGTGGACGACATGCCCATCTCCTCGGCCAGTTCCTCGTCGGTCGGCTCGCGCCCGAAGGTCTCCTGCAATTTCATGGCCAGGCGCCGCATTTTGGAGATCTTGTCCACGAGGTGCACCGGGAGGCGGATGGTTTTGGACTGGTTGGCCAGGGCGCGTTTGATGGACTGCTTGATCCACCAGGAGCCGTAAGTGGAGAGCTTGCCACCCTTGGAAGGATCGAAGCGCTCGACCGCTTTCATCAGGCCGATGTTGCCCTCGCTGATCAGGTCCAGCAACGGCAGCCCAAACCCCTCGTAGTCGTGCGCAATCTTCACCACCAGACGCAGGTTGGCCTTGATCATCTGCTCCCGCGCCCGCTTGTCCCCCTTCCTGATCCGCGCCGCCAAATCAACTTCCTCCTCCGGCGTCAGCAACCCCACCTGCCCGATCTCGCGCAGATACAGCTTGATCGCGGTGTCGCCATCGTAGGCACGACCCCGGTCCGCCACCAGCGGCAGCATCTCGGTGTCCGGCGACTGCGCCGGCGCCGATGCCGATGCCGATGCCGGCACCCGCAGTTTCGCCGGAGCCGCCCCGCCATCCGAGGCGGAAGCCGCTTTTGTCGGACGGCTCGACACACGCGCCTTCCGCCGCGGTGGTGTCCGCGGCTTCGCTGCGCGTCGGGCCTTTTTCGTCTTCGCGCGTCGCACGACCATAGATCACTACATTTCTTAGTCGCCGCCAGCCTGCCATCGCAAGCAAATTAACCCGGAGGGACGGCACACCCGGCGCCTGTCGGCTCCTGGCGTCCCATTCATGCTATCGGTTTATTGCCGGTGCGAATGAACTGCGAACTGCAAGTTCAGGGCCACCGGGCCCTGCCGCCCAACCCCTTGGCGCACTGAGCCTCATCGCGGTCACGAATGCAAAAAAGAGTCGCCCCTGCCGCCGCGCACGCCTCCCCCACAAACGCCCGGCGCGCTTTCTTCCCCTCAGGCCCGATGGGCCAGGGCCCTTCCCAGCGCACCCCGCCACGCGCGCACCCCGCCGGACCGACCGAATGCCGCGCCGGTCTGCGCCGTCCGATTCATGCATGCGTGCGCGTCACCTCCACATCCCCGGCCGCCTGTGGGCTGCGCTCCTCGCGCTCGTCGTCGCCGGCGCCGCCGCGCCGGCCGCCATCCCGCATCCGCCGGGCGTGGCGCCGGCAGGCTGGACGGCCGCCGTGCTGGCGGCGCGCGCGGGCCGCCAAGTGCCGGCAGGGTCCGCCGACGCCCCGGCCGCACCGGACGCCGGCTTTTGGGAGGGTTGCCGGCAGCAATTTCCCGTTCCATGCGACTGGGTGGAACAGGACTTCGGCAGCGCGGCGGGCGAACCGTTCGCCAGCCCCCGGCCTCCTCCCCTGCGGCCGGTGCTCGACCGGATCCTCTCCGGTTTGGGCGGGGCGGGCGTGCGGCTGCGGCGGCGGTGGGAGGCCCTGGAGCGGAAGCGGGTGCCGGACGGGGAGGGGCCGTGGGTGGAGCTGTATGTGGACGCCTGCCGGGAACGCCGCCGGATGCGGCTGAAGACGGTGCTGGCGACGGCGCCGCGGATGGTGTTCACGAAGCGGCGGACCACGCGGCCCTCCTTCTTCGCCTACACCGAGGGCCAGTCGGACGCCCAGCACGAACGCCATTTCCTGCCGGGCTCGGAACTGTGCCTGCTGGAACTGGACGGCCCGGAGGCGCGCGTCCGGACGCTTCTGGCGGATCCGGCGGGGGTGATTCGCGATCCGGCGGTGTCGTGGGACGGGCAACGGGTGCTGTTCGCGTGGAAGAAATCGCTCAATGACGACGACTACCATCTCTACGAGCTGCATGTCGCGACGGGCTGGCTGCGTCAGCTGACGTTCGGGCTGGGGCACGCGGACTACGAGCCGGCCTACCTGCCCGACGAGGACATTGTGTTTGCCTCGACGCGCTGTGTGCAACGCGTGGACTGCTGGTGGACCGAGGTCAGCAACCTTTACACCTGCGACCCCGACGGCCGCTATCTTCGCCGCCTGGGCTTCGACCAGGTGCACACCGTCTTCCCCCAGGTGCTCGACGACGGGCGCGTCATCTACACCCGGTGGGACTACAATGACCGGGGGCAGGTCTACCCTCAGGCCCTTTTCCAGATGCACGCCGACGGCACCGGCCAGACGGAGTTTTACGGCAACAACTCGTGGTTTCCCACCACCATGGCCCACGCCCGGGGCATCCCCGGCACGACGCGGGTCATGGCGATCCTGTGCGGCCATCACACCAGCCAGGCCGGCAAACTGGCCATCATCGATCCCGCCCTGGGCCGCCACGAGAACCAGGGCGTCCAGCTGGTTGCTCCCGTGCGCCCTACCCCGGCCGAACGCATCGACGCCTACGGGCAACACGGCGATCTCTGGCAGTATCCCTACCCCCTCAACCAGCGCGAGTTCCTCGTCACCTACGCGCCCCGCGGCTGGGAACCGCCAAGCCCGGCCAATCAGCACCGGGACGACGCGGCGTTTGCCATCTATTGGATGGATGTTGATGGGCGCCGCGAGCTGCTGGCGGCCGATCCCCGCCTGCCGTGTCAGCAGCCGGTGCCCCTCACCCCCCGCCGCCGGCCCCCGCAATGGCCCCAGGTTGTCGACTACCGCGAAACCAACGGCGCCTGCTACGTCCAGGATGTCCATGTCGGCTCCGGCCTCGCCGGCATCCCGCGGGGCACCGTCGTCAAACTGCGCGTTGTCGCCCTGGCCTTCAGCCCGGCAGGCATCGGGAACAACGGCAACGCCGGTCCCGCCGGCGCCGCGCTGGTCAGCACCCCGGTCTCCGTCGGCAACGGGAGCTGGGACGTCAAGGTGGTGCTCGGCGACACCCGGGTCCACCCGGACGGCTCGGCGTTCTTTGCCGTGCCGGCGCGCACGCCCCTGTATTTTCAGGCGCTGGATGCCCACGGCCACGCTGTCCAAACCATGCGCAGCTGGACCACCCTGCAACCCGGCGAAACCCAGTCCTGCGTCGGATGCCACGAACACAAAAACTCCGCTCCCCCCACCGCCCCCTACCGCGGCACCCTCGCCCTGAAAAGCGGTCCCCAGGCGCTGGCCCCCTTCCATGGGCCGCCCCGGGGCTTCAGTTTCCCCAAAGAAATCCAACCCATCCTCGACCGCCACTGCACCCGCTGCCACCACGACCGCAGTTTGCACCCCGAAATCGTCCGGCTCGAAGACGCCGCCGCCCGCGAAACCGATCCGGACTGGACCCGAAGCCCCGCCGCCGCCTTGCGGGCCCGCGCCCGCCCCGCCGCCGACGCGCCACCGCACGCCCGTCCCGGCCCGCCGGACGCCGCCGCGGCGCCCGAACCGGCCCGGCCCGCCTTCAGTCTCCTGTCGGAGGAAACCGTCGACCCCGGGGCCAAGCGCCGGTGGAGCGACGCCTATTTGAATCTGACCCTGGCGCAACCGGACGGGAACGAGTGGGCCCGCGGCGCCTTCCGGGGGGTGTATGACGGGCGGATGGTGAACTGGATCGGGGCCCAATCGATTCCCACCCCGCTGCCGCCTTGCGCGGCCGGCGCCTGCACCAGCGCGTTGTTCCCCCTGCTGGCGCGCGGCCATTACGGGGTGGTCCTGAACCGCGAAGAGCTGGACAAGCTGGCCTGCTGGATCGATTTGCTGGTCCCGTATTGCGGCGATTACGCCGAAGCCAGCGTGTGGACCCCGGCGGAGCAGCGGAAATACGCGCGCTACCTCGCCAAGCAGCAGCGCATGGAAGCCCTCGAACGCGTCCATCTCGACGCGCTCCCACGCCGCCGCGCCGCCTCCGCCACCCCCGCCACGCCTCCCAGGCCCGCCACCCCCGCCCCCCGCTGAGCCGCCCCGGCCCGCATGCCCTATCCCCCACCACTCCGGCAGCCCCCATCCGCCATCGCTACCGGTAAATGTCCACCAGAAAAATCACCGCCTCGCCCTTGCCCGCATTCACGAGCGCGTGCGCCACGTCCGCCCGGTAATGCGCCGAATCCCCGGGCCCCAGTCCCTCCGCGTCTCCGCCCGACTCGACCCGCACCCGGCCTTTCTGGACGGTGAGGAACTCGCGGGTGCCGGCGAAATGGGGCGCGCTGCGGAGGGCTCCGCCGGGCTGGAGTTGCACCTCGTAGAATTCCACGTCCTTTTCCAGGTTCAACGGCGACAGGGTGCGAATCCGGCAGTCTTTGTCCGAACGATAATGATACGTCCGGTCGTCCGCCCGGATCACCGTCACCCTGGACGTGGCGGCCGGCATCTGCAGCAGCTCCCCCAGCCCCATGCCGAACGCACGCGCAATCCGCATCGCCACCGCCAGTGTGGGATTGGCCTGCTCGCGTTCGATTTGGCTGAGCATGGACCGGCTCACGCCGCTGGCGCTGCCGAGCTGCTCCAGCGACCAGTCCCGCTCGGTGCGCAGCTGCCGGACGCGGCTGCCCAGGTGGCGGGTGATGGCTTCGGCGTGGTCGGGGTCGGGGCCGGGCGTGGGCGGCGTGGGTGTTTTGGGGGGCATGGGGGATGTTTAATATAATGGATTTTTGTCTTGCATAGTAGAATGAGCGTTCTACGATGCCGCCCATGGGTTCCGATATCCCGGACAGCATGGCGCTGGCCAGTCCCTTTGGCAATGACAGAATGCGGCCCGGCGGGATGAGCGGGCGGAACCGCGCGGCGCGGCTGCCGGGGCCCCGCGCCCAACGCATGCGGGATGGACGATGAAGAGAGCGACGACCATGAAGGCGCTGGTCAAGCGCGAGCGGCGCGCGGGCCTGTGGCTGGACGACGTGCCGGTGCCGGAGCCGGGGATCAATGACGTGTTGATCCGCGTGGACCGGACGGGGATTTGCGGGACGGACCTGCACATTTACAAGTGGGACGAGTGGGCGCAGCGGACGATCCCGGTGCCGATGGTGGTGGGGCACGAGTTTGTGGGCGAGGTGGTCGAGGTGGGGGCGAACGTGAAGGATTTTTTCGCCGGGGAGATTGTCAGCGCGGAGGGGCACGTGGTGTGCGGGCGGTGCCGCAACTGCCTGGCGGGACGGCGGCATCTGTGCAAGGACACCCAGGGGATCGGCGTGAACCGGCCCGGGGCGTTTGCGGAGTACATCGCGGTGCCGATGACCAACGTGTGGCATCACACGCCGGGCATTGACCGCGACGTCGCCTCGATCTTCGACCCGTTTGGCAACGCGGTGCACACGGCGCTGTCGTTCCCGGTGCTGGGCGAGGACGTGCTGATCACGGGTGCCGGCCCGATCGGGATCATGGCGGCGGCGGTCGCCAGGCACGCCGGCGCCCGCTACGTGGTGGTCACCGACCTGAACGATTACCGGCTGGACCTGGCCAGGACCATGGGGGCCACGGTGGCGCTCAACGTCACCCGCAGCACCCTCGCCGAGGTGCAGCAACAACTGGGCATGAAGGAAGGATTCGACGTGGGCCTGGAGATGTCCGGCAGCCCGGCGGCGTTTCGCGACATGATTGCGGCCATGTGTCATGGAGGCAAGATTGCGATGCTGGGCATTCCGCCGGCGGAGATGGCGATTGACTGGAACAAGGTGGTGTTCAACATGCTGACGATCAAGGGCATTTACGGGCGCGAGATGTACGAAACCTGGTACAAGATGACGGTGATGCTGGAAAGCGGCCTGGACATCAAGCCCGTCATCACGCACCGTTTCCACTTCACCGAGTTCGAGCGGGGCTTCCAGGCCATGCTCAGCGGCCATTCCGGAAAAGTCGTGTTAAACTGGCGCTGACCACCCCTTCCATGAACGCCCATCCCCACCCCCGTCCCAACCCGCCTCGCCCGTCCCGCCCGTCGCGCTTGTGGCGGCGATTCTCGCGCCCCCGGACTGCGCGGCCGCTTGCCTGCCTCGCCGGCCTGTGGGCGGGGATGGGCTGCGCCGCGAACGCCGCGCCGGCTTCGACCTACGCGGTGGTGGTTTCCCAGGCCACCTTCGACCGGCCCGAGTGGCGGCGCGTGGTCGAGGCTCTGGAACGCAAGCACGCCGCGTTCGTCGTCCGTTACCCGGCCGAGGTGGCCTCGGCGCTGCCCGAGCTGCGCGCGCGTTTCCCGCGGCGAACCTGTGTGGTGGCGCGGCCGGAGGAAGCTTCGCGCGAGCTGGTGGCCCGGGTGCACCGCCTGGTCCGCCAGTTCGACAACGACCCGTATCCGGACTGTTTGTGGGGAATTCTGACCGGGCGCGATGCGGCGGATGCATTGCGGATTGCCGAGCACGCGGCGCCGCTGACAGTGCGCAAGGTGGCAGCGGGCACGGAGGTGGCGCTGGAGATGTGCGAGGAGGGGGTGTGGTATTGCGAGCTGAAGCAGGGCCGCATGGTCCGCAAAGAACCCGGCAAGCCGCCGGTCGAGCAGGCCGGTCCTGCGGACACGACGGAGGCGCTGGTTGACACGCTCAACCGTTACCACGCCGACCTGTTTGTCACGTCGGGACACGCCACGCAGCGGGACTGGATGATCGGGTATGGCTACCGGAACGGGTCGTTCCGGCACGAAGGCGTCCAGCTCTACGGCTTGGACACCCGACAGCGGCGCTTGCCCATCCGATCCCCCAATCCCAAGGTGTACCTGCCGGTCGGCAACTGTCTCATGGGCCACATCGATCGTCCCGACTGCATGGCGCTGGCGTGGATGGCCAGCGCGGGTGTCCACCAGATGATCGGCTACACCGTTCCCACCTGGTACGGCTACGCCGGGTGGGGGTGCCTGGATTACTTCCTCGAACAGCCCGGCCGGTTCAGCCTCGCCGAAGCCTTCCTGGCCAACCAGGTCGCCCTCCTCCACAGGCTCGCCACGTTCTTCCCTGAACGCCTCCGGGCCGACGCCGACCCCGACGCCCGCGCCTCAAACGGCATGCCGCTGACCGAGGCGGCGCGCGCCGCGGGTCTGCGGGACCATGACGGCCGCGGCCTGCTGTTCGACCGGGACGTGCTGGCGTTTTACGGGGACCCGGGCTGGGAGGCGCGCATGGCCCGCGGCCCGTGCGCCTGGGAACAGCAGCTCGGGGAGAAGGACGGCACATGGATCCTGGACATCCTGCCGCGCCGGGGCGCCGGCACCTTCAAGCCGATCAACCGTAACGGCTCCCAGCGCGGCGGCCGCCCCATCGTCCACTTCCTGCCCCGCCGTCTCCACCACGTCCGGATCCTTTCCGGCGAGCAATGGCGGCCGCTGGTCACCGACGATTTCGTGCTGGTTCCGCATCCTGGCGAAGCGCACGGCGCGCAGCCGATCCGGGTCGTGTTCACCGCGCGCTAGTTTATGTTCGGCTCCTTCAAAAACCATCTGGCCGCCCAGCTGGGGGACATCCGGCAGGCGGGCACGTTCAAGAACGAGCGCGTCATCGTCACCCCCCAGGGCACCACCATCCGGGTGGCCGACGGCCAGCCGGTGTTGAACCTGTGCGCGAACAACTACCTCGGCTTGGCCCAGCATCCGGCGGTCGCCGAAGCCGCCCACGAGGCCTTGCGGCAATGGGGCTATGGCCTGGCCAGCGTGCGTTTCATCTGCGGCACCCAGGGCGTCCACAAGCAGCTCGAGCGCCGCCTGAGCGAATTTCTGGGCACCGAGGACACGATCCTGTACAGTTCGTGTTTTGACGCCAACGGCGGGCTGTTCGAAACGCTGCTTGGATCTGAGGACGCCGTTCTCTCCGACGAACTGAACCATGCCAGCATCATCGACGGCGTGCGCCTTTCCAAGGCGCAGCGCCTGCGCTACCGCAACAACGACATGGCCGACCTCGAAGTCCGCCTCCAGGAAGCCCGCGGCGCGCGTTTCCGGATGATTGCCACCGACGGCGTCTTTTCGATGGACGGCTTCATTGCGGACCTGGGGGCGATTTGCGACCTGGCCGACCGTTACGAGGCCATGGTCATGGTGGACGATTCCCACGCCGTCGGCTTCCTGGGGCCGCGCGGCCGCGGCACGCACGAGTTTCGCCAGGTGATGGGCCGCGTTGACATCCTGACCGGCACGCTCGGCAAGGCGCTCGGGGGCGCCAGCGGCGGCTACACCAGCGGCCGGAAGGAGATCATCGATTACCTGCGCCAGCGGTCGCGCCCCTATCTGTTCTCGAACACGCTGGCCCCGAGCATCGCCGGGGCGTCCCTCAAAGTCCTGGATCTTCTCACCGAGTCCACCGCCCTGCGGGATCGGCTCGAAGCCAACACCCGGTTCTTTCGCGCCGAAATGACACGCCTCGGCTTCAACCTGCTCCCGGGCCAACACCCCATCGTCCCTGTCATGCTCGGCGATGCCGCGCTGGCCACGCGCTTCGCCGACGCCATGCTCGCCCGCGGCGTCTACGTCATCGGCTTCAGCTACCCCGTCGTTCCCAAAGGCAAGGCCCGCATCCGTACCCAGATCAGCGCCGCGCACTCCCGGGAGGACCTGCGCCGTGCTGTGGACGCTTTCGCCGCGGTCAAACGCGAGCTGGGCATCTAGAGTCCTTCACCCGTGAAAGACGTTGCTCGCAGATCAGGTTTGTGCGCTGCAAGGCGCAAGTTGCGGGGCGGTCGTCAAGGACTCTCCCGCGCCCGTCTGGCGGCCGATGCCGGGTGTTCGGGGTTCGGAGGCGGGTTATTTCAGGAACTGCCCCACGTTGTCGCGAGTCACGAGCTGGAAGGGGATGAGGGTGGTTTTCGAATAAGGCTCGCCACGAAGGATGCGGACGGCGGTTTCCAGGGCCTGGCCTGCCTGCGCCCGGGCGTCCTGAAACACCGTCGCGTCCAGACGGCCCTCGCGAACCGCCTGGAGCGCGTCGGCGATGGCGTCGACGCTGACGACCACGACCTTGGACTTCAACCCGGCCTGCTCGAGGGCGAGCAGCGCGCCCATCCCCATCTCGTCGTTCTGGGCAAACACGGCGTCGATGCGCCCGCCGTGGGACTGAATCCAATTCTCCATCAGCGCCATGGCCTTGGCGCGGTCCCACTCGGCGCTCTGGGCGGCCAGCAGAATCAGCCCGGGATGGCGGCCCAAAACGTCGCGCGCGCCCTGGTCGCGCTTGATTTGCGCAGCCTGCCCCATGAACCCGTGCATCATGACCACGTTGCCGCGCCCGCGCAGCCGCCGGGCGATCTCGCCCATCGCCAGACGCCCGGACTCCTCGTCGCGCGAGCCGACAAAGGCCGTGGGTGCCGAGCGGGTCTCGGAGTTGACATTGACGACGGGGATGCCGGCGGCGAGCGCCACGTCCACGGCGGGCGAGCTGGCCTCCACCTCGCAGGGGTTGAGGATGACGGCGGCAACGCGCTGGGCGACGAAACTCTCGACCTGCTGCACCTGTTTCTCGGCGCTGCGCTGCGCGTCGTTCACAATCAACCGGACTCCGAGCTGCGCCGCTTTGGCGTTCAGCGCCTGGTTCAACAGCACGATGAACTCGGAGGAAAGGTTCAAGAGCGAAACGCCAATCACCGGCGCGCCCGGCCCCGCGTCGGCGTCGGCGTTGGAGGGCGGCCCGGGACGGCACGCGGCCATGCCGATGGCGATCGCCATTGCAAGCAGCCCGACGCCCCGGTGCCGGGGTCGGGCACGGCCTGAGGGTTGCGCGCTTTCCGGCATGTCAGGCCCGAGCCTGCAGGATTGCACCCAATGGGTCCAGCCCCGGGTTCGGATTTTGCTCGCCACGCGGCTCCGGAACCGTGCAGAGTGCCGGCGGTTTGAAACCATCACGTCAACGAAAGTCTCAATTTAGCCGATTCATCGCCGCGTATCCCCCTTCTCCATGAACCCCATCCACCTTCGTTCGCTGTCCGCCGCCCTGCTGGCGGCTTCTCTCGGCGTCGCGCACGCTCAGCCGCTCGCCACCCTGACCGTCCGAAGCTACCGCGACTTGCAGCAAGCCGCCACCCGCTTGGGCCGGGCGCTGGATCCCGAGGCGTCGGACGACGCAGGCCGGCAGTTGGGCATGATGCTGGGAGTCAAGGAGGACGCGACATTTGATGTGCGGCGTCCCTGGCAGGTCGCGGTGTGGTATGAGGGCGGCAAGATGCCGCTTGTGGCGCTCAAGGTGCCGACAACAGATCTCGATCGGTTCAAAGAGGGGCTCAGCCCCCAGGGCGTGCTCAGGCAACAGGCCGCGGAATGGAAGGCGTTGGAGGGCGGATGGGGGCTGGTGACACTGCGCCAGCGCGCGATGTTGAGCGCGACCGAGGCATCCGCGCTGGAGGGTTGGGAGACCCAGGCGGTGGCGCCGCCGCGGCAGGCGGTGCACGTGGCATTCCACTTGAACGAGCCGCTGCGACAAGCGGGGCTGGCGATGTTGACGCAGGCCAAACGCTTGATGCGCGACGTGTTGGCCACCAATGACGTCTTCGCAGCGCCCGGAACCAACCCCAAAGCCATGGTCGACCTCATGACGGGTTACTTCGAACTGCTGGAAACCGCCCTCCGCGGCATGCAGCAGCTGCGCCTCGGCATCGACGTCACGACCGACACCCTCGCGGTGGAAACCGCCCTGGCGGCCAAACCCGAAACGGAGCTGGCCCGCTGGCTGAGACCCCAGGCCGGCCGAATCACCGCCCATGAACTCCGCCACATCGATCCGCAGGCGATGCTCTCAACGGCAGGACATTGGGCTGACGCCTCCGACCACATGAACTGGCTGAGGCGAATGACCGTGCTGGGGTTGCAGATGCAGAACATCCCACCGGACGACCCCATGGTGAAAGAACTCGACCGGATGCTGCTCGCGATGCTGCCGATGAACGTCGGCATGTCCCTCTATTGGACCGACCGCATGAGCTTTGCCGGCGCCTACCGGTTTCCGCACAGCACCCCGGCCAAGGCCTATGCGACCATGACCGGGTTTCTCGACAAAAGCATGCGCGCCATGACCGGGCCGGACAAGTTCTATGCCGCCATGACGTTCGAGACGAACCACCACGCCGTCGGGCAGATCCCGGTCGACCGCTTCACGCTCACGCTCAACACCAACAGCCCCCTGCTGCGCATGCCCGGCCAGGCGGAACAACTGTCGGCCATGTGGCCCGAAGGCCGCCTGGTGTTCGAGTATGCCATCCGCGGCGACCAGCTGTTCTTCGCCACGCCGGATCGAATGCCCGCGCTGCTCGCCACACCTGCCCCCTCAAAACCCGCATGGACCGCCCCCCTGAAAGACACCACCGTCCTCGCCGGCTACCTCGACCTCATCGCCATGATCCAACGCTCCGTCGCCGCCAACCCCATGCTGCCCGAAGCCATGAAAACCAAACTGGCCCGCCTCCAGTCCGAAGGCACCCGCGTCCAGTTCCAAGTCGACCTCGACCAGCAAGGCCGCACCTCATGGCGTGTCCCGATGAAATTGCTCCGGGAATTCCGGCGGATGGCCGAACCGCCCGAACGCTGAACCTCGAGCGCGCCCCCTGCGCCAGGCCGCATGAGGCGAGTCGGCGGGCCTCCATTGCGTGGCGGCTGGTCTTCGTCCGACGGCGGCGCGCGGCGCGCGCGATTCCTGTTGAGTTGGCGCGGCGCCAACCTACGATCACTCCATGCAACCAGTTCCTCGGCTCCTTTCCGTCTGCCTCGCCCTCCTCGGCGCCAGTCTCCCCACCGCCTGGCGCGCACAGGCCGCCACCGATGCGCCGGCCCTGACCGTCGTGTGCCCGGCGAAGGCGCCGCCGCGGCTGACCCTGGCCGCCCGCGAGCTGTGCCGTTACGCCTACCTCCGCACCGGCGTCCTGCCCGACATCGCAGACGCGACGCCGGCACACGGCGACGCCATGGTCCTGAGACCGGATCCGGCCCTGGAACGTGACGCCTACCGGCTGAAGACGACTCGGGACGGCGGGCGCGTCGTGTTGACGATTTCAGGCGGCAGCGACCTGGGGGGGCTCTATGGCGCCTACCGGGTTGCCGAGATCCTCGGCGTGCGGTTCCACCTGCACGGCGACACGCTGCCCGACGGACGGCTGGCTCTGTCCTTGCCCGACCTCGATGAAACCCACACCCCGCTGTTCGACACGCGCGGCATCCAGCCGTTTCACGATTTCACCGAAGGCCCGGACTGGTGGACCCTGGACGACTACAAGGCCCATCTCGCACAGATGACCAAGATGCGGATGAACCTCCTCGGACTGCATTGTTACCCGGAAGGCGGCGTCGGCCCGGAACCCCTCGTCTGGATCGGACTGCCGGGCGACGTCCACCCCGACGGCACGGTCGCGTTCAGCTACCCAAGCCGCTGGGCCAGCACCCGCGGCGGCGCCTGGGGCTACGGCTCCACCCAAACCCGCCAGTTCGCCGCAGGCGCGGGATGGCTGTTTCCCGACGACGACTACGGGTCGCCGGTGACCGACGGCTTCCGGCCCTGGCCCCAAACGGACAAGGACGCCAACGCCCTGTTCAATCGCGCAGGCCGGTTCTTCCAGGATGCGTTCGGATTCGGCCGGGCGCTGGGCATTCGCACGTGTGTGGGGACCGAAACGCCGCTGCGCATCCCCAACGTCGTTGTCCAGCGCCTCCAGCAGAAGGGATCGGATCCCAAGACGCCGGCAACCGTGCGCGCCCTCTACGCGGGCATGTTCCAACGGCTGGCGCGCACGGCATCGCCGGACTACTACTGGCTTTGGACGCCCGAGGACTGGACCTGGGGCGGCAACCGCCCGGGTCAGCTGGAAGCCACCCTGGCCGACCTCAACGCCGCCCTCGGAGCGCTGGAGGACGCAGGCCGGCCTTTCACCCTCGCCACCTGCGGCTGGGTCCTCGGCCCCCGGCAGGACCGCGCCGCCCTCGACACGCATCTTCCCAAAACCAGCCCCCTCAGCTGCATCAACCGCAACACAGGCTTCGCGTTCGTCGAACCCGCCTTCGCCCGCATCCGCAACCGTCCGAAATGGGCGATCCCGTGGATGGAAGACGACCCCAACATGGTGGGCGTCCAACTCTGGGCCGGGCGCACTCGCCGCGACGCCGCCGATGCGCACGCCTACGGGTGCACCGGCTTGCTCGGCATCCATTGGCGCACCCGCATTCTCGCGCCCAACTTCGCCGCCCTCGCCCAGTCCAGCTGGACCCAGAAGCCCTGGAACCCGGATTTCGGCAGGCGCATTGAGGTGCCGGCGTCCCCGCCCCTGGTCAATGTCCGGCTTGGCGGGAGCACCGCCGCCTACCTCGACAATCCCATTGCGGGCACCGATCTCGATCCGATCTACCAAACCTGCGCCTGGGGACTTGACGGCTATCGCCTGAAGATCCCCAACGGCACCTACGACGTCACCCTCCAGCTGTGCGAAGTCCACTACGACCAGAAAGCCAAACGCGTCTTCGGCGTCAACCTCCAGAATCGCACCGTGATCGAACACCTCGATGTCTTCGGCCGCGTCGGCAAGAACGTCGCCCTCGACCTCGCCTTCCCCGCCATCAAGGTCGACCGCGAAACGCTCGCGGTCGATTTCATCCCCGAAATCGAGTTCCCCTTCCTGGCGGGCCTGATTCTCACCCGTGCGGACGGCGCGGAACCGTCTTCCGCCAAACCCTACACCCGCAAAATCAACTGTGGCGCCGGCGCGTGGCGCGATTACGAAGCCGATCTGCCCGCTCCCGCCGACGTCCACCCATCGCCCGGACGCGCCCGCGACCTGCCTTGCAACGACCTTTACGCGGACTGGGCCCGCGCCGAATTCGGCCCCGAGGCCGGCGGCGGCCTGGCGGCGATCTTCACCCGGCTGGACGGCGGTCCTGGAGACTACAGCGGCAACGCCGCCTTGACCCGCCTGCCTCGCCCAAGCGACTGGCTGGCCGGCCCGGGGGGCATCCGCCCCAACGCGACCCCCTGGGACCAGGAGAAGGCACGCTACGCGTTTGTGGACGAAATCGCCGCCCTCCGCCCCCGGGTTCGCGGAGCCGCCAGTCTGGACCGGTTCGATTACTGGCTGCACGCCTTTGAATACCATCGCGCGCTGGGACAACTCGGCTGCACCCGGGGCGCGCTGGACGCCATCATGCGGCGGATCGCCAAGCAATCCGATCCCGCAGTGCGCAAGCGCCTGGCCGTTGAGGACGCCCTGCCCGTGCGGCTCGCCCTGGCCCGACAATGGGAGGCGATGATGACCCATCTCTTGCAGACCGTCTCCACTCCCGGCGAGTTGGGTACCATCGCCAACCTGGAACAACACACCCTCCGCAACCCGAATCATCCCCGCTTCCTCGATCTCCATGACGCCCGGCTCGCGGAGTGGAGCGGCGCCCCCCTGCCCGCCAACGCCCAACCCGCCGGCTCCTACCAGGGCCCGCCCCGCATCATCGTGCCCACCGTCCGCTCCGTGGCCCGCGCAGGCGAGTCGCTGGCGCTGACCGTCATCGTGCTGGCCAACACCCGCCCCCGGGAGGCGACTCTGCACTGGCGCCGGCTCGGAGGCGGCGAGTATCGGCGATCGGACCTGGCGCATGTGGCACGTGGCGTGCATGCGGCGGTCCTGCCCGCAGCCACCGACGACACGCTCGAATATTACCTCCGGGTCCAGTTGCCCGAGGGCCCCGCGCTTCACTGGCCCGCCACGGCGCCCGGGCAGGGACAAACCGTTGTGACCCTCCCGGCCGGCGACGTTCCCTGAGGGCTGCGGCGGGGCACGGCCACTGGTTCCATGCATTTTTCCGCGCCATCAGACCACGGCAGCCGCGCGTATGTGACGCTGGTGTGTTGCATCGCCGCGCTGGGCGGGTTGCTGTTCGGTTACGACACCGCCGTGATCAACGGCGCGATCGGCTTCCTGGAAACACATTTCGCCCTCACCGCCGCCATGAAAGGATGGGCCGCATCCTCCGCGCTGTTGGGCTGCGTGCTGGGGGTGTCGCTTGCCGGCCCCTTCAGCGACCGCCTGGGCCGGAAAAAAACCCTGGTCCTGGCCGGCGCCCTGTTTTTGGTGTCGTCGGTGGGAACGGCGCTGCCGCGAACGCTGGCGGAGCTGGTGGCATTTCGGATGGTCGCGGGGGTGGGCGTGGGGATCGCCTCGATGGCGTCGCCCCTGTACATCGCCGAGATCGCCCCGGCGGCGGTCCGGGGGCGCATGGTGTCGGTCAACCAGTTCGCGATCATCTCCGGCATGCTGGTCATCTATTTCGTCAACTACGCCATCGCGCGTGCGGGCGATCCGGCGTGGCGAGTCAGCCAGGCCTGGCGATGGATGTTCGCGTCCGGGATTGTGCCGGCGCTGCTCTTTCTCGGGCTGCTGCTGCTGGCCCCTGAAAGCCCGCGCTGGCTCATCCAGCAAGGCCGCCGCGACCAGGCGCGGCGAGTTCTGGAGCGTGTGGGCGGCGCCCGGTTTGCCGCGGCGGAGTCGGAGGCGATTCTGGTGACGCTCGCCCGGGAAAGCGGTTTGCTGCGGCGGCTGTTCGAGCCGGGCCTGCGCCGGCCGCTGGCGATCGGCG
This sequence comes from Verrucomicrobiota bacterium, assembly GCA_016935555.1. Lineage (GTDB taxonomy): Bacteria > Verrucomicrobiota > Verrucomicrobiia > Limisphaerales > JAFGQR01 > JAFGQR01. Next base: position 21,055 of record JAFGQR010000096.1, on the reverse strand, counting down.
TGGCGTTGGCGGTGTTGCAGCAGGTGACGGGCATCAACGTGTTTCTGTATTTCGGCGCTGAGATCTTCAAACAGCTGGGGACCCAGGTCGACCTGGCCCTGCTCCAGCAGATCGCCGTCGGCTCCGTGAACCTCCTGTTCACCGTCGTTGCCATGGGGGCCGTTGACCGCCTCGGGCGGCGGCCCCTGATGATGGTGGGTGCGGCGGGGATGGGGGTATGTTTGGTGGCGATGGGGTGCACGGCGCAATGCGGCGAGGTGGCAGGCTGGATGGTGGCGTTCGTCCTGGGATACATCGCCTGCTTCGCCTTGTCGGTCGGCCCTGTGACCTGGGTCATCCTCTCGGAAATCTTCCCCACGCGGATTCGGGGGCGCGCCCTGTCGCTGGCGACGTTCTGGCTTTGGACGGCCAACTTCATTGTGTCGCAGACGTTTCCCATGATGGAGGCGCCGGAATCGTGGTTGGTGCATTTGTTTCATCACGGGTTTCCGTTTTATCTCTACGGTGTGTTTTGCGGGGTCCTGGTGGTGGTGGTGTGGCGGTGGGTTCCGGAAACCAAGGGCAAGTCATTGGAGCAGATCGAACAGCTCTGGGGGATCGGGGTCGGACCACAATAAGTTGTTCTCTATAAACAAGTTCAGGATTTCATTGCCGGTCAAAAAGCCTTTGCATCCGGTTTTTGCCCCCTCTTTTTTCGGTATAACGCGCAAGGATTCATGAAGTGCGGTTGGCGGAAAACCGTTGCCAGGTGGTGGGGGGTATTTATGATGGTGGGCGATTGGTTCATGGCATGAGTTCGATGAAGGCAAACAACGGTTTGGTGTTGGTGGAGCCCGGGATTGTGCCGCCGCTCGATGCGGACTTTCGGCCGGCGGTCCTGGCCAATCGGCGGTTTCGTGAAAGCCTCGGTCCCGAGCCGGTTCCGGTGCATCTGGCGTTGGAACGTGGCGACGGGTCGGTGTCGCGTTACGACACGGTGGTGGCGGCGCCGGGTGTGGCGGGTGCGGCGGGGAATTTTTGTTATTTGGAGCGGCTGGTGAAGTTTCTGTTGTGGTCGCGCGGGGGGTATCGGATTCACGTGGGCGGGCCGGCGGAGCTGGGGCGGCGGCTGGAGGCGCATTACCGGGAGTCGGCGACGGGGCGGTTTGATGCGTCGTTGATTGGGCAGAGGGTGTATGAGAAGGCGTTGGAGGTGGTGGTGACGTCGCCGGAGCGGGTGCCGGCGGAGCGCGAGCGCACTGCGGCACTGGGGCGGCACTGGGACGGCTGCCGCATCGGGTTCGACTTGGGGGCGAGCGACCGCAAGGTGGCGGCGGTGCGGGACGGCGAGGTGGTGTTCAGCGAGGAGACGCCCTGGGATCCCCGATCCTTCACGGATCCGCGGCAGCATTTCGAGGGGATCATGGAGTCGCTGAGGAGAGCGGCTGCGCATCTTCCGCGCGTGGACGCGATTGGGGGCAGTTCGGCGGGGGTGTATGTGGGCAACCGGGTGCAGGTGGCGTCGTTGTTCCGCGGAATCCCGGAGCCGCTGTTCAACGAGCGGATCAAGCCCTTGTTTCTCGAGATCAAGCGCGTCTGGAACAACATTCCATTCGAGGTGGTCAACGACGGCGAGGTCACGGCACTGGCGGGTGCGATGGCGTTAAAGGACAACGCGGTGCTGGGCGTGGCCATGGGCTCGAGCGAGGCGGCCGGCTACGTCACCCCCGAGGGCAACATCACCGCCTGGCTCAACGAACTCGCATTCGCCCCGGTCGATTACAATCCCGAGGCGCCCGTTGACGAGTGGTCGGGCGACCGCGGCTGTGGCGCCCAGTATTTTTCCCAGCAATGCGTGGGCCGGCTCGTGCCCGTGTCCGGTCTTCCCCTGGATCCCGGCCTGCCGCTGCCGGAGAAGCTTGTGGGCGTTCAACAGGCGATGGCGCGCGGGGACGAGCGGGCGGCTCGCATCTACGAGACGATCGGGGTGTATCTTGGATACGCGGTGGCCCACTACGCGGAGTTTTACGATTTGAAGCACGTGCTGGTGTTGGGCCGCGTGACCAGCGGGCCGGGCGGACAGGGGATTCTCGACCACGCCCGGCGCGTGCTGCGGGGGGAGTTCCCGGACGTGGCGGATCGGCTTGCGTTGCACATGCCGGATGAGAAGGAAAAGCGTCACGGCCAGGCCATGGCGGCGGCGAGCCTGCCTGCGCTGGCGGCCACGGTCTGAGGTTTCGAATTTGCGGTTGGCAGAGGAGGTTCGGGGGTGCGAGGCGGCGCCCATGGATGCGAGGGCTGCCGGGTTGGCGGCCGCATTGGGGAATGGGCTGCGTCTCCTCAGGCGTTCATGTCGCTCCAGCGCCTGGCCAGGCGCCCGAAGACATAGAGGCCGGCGGCGGCCACGACGCCCACGCAGGCGAACGGGATCCACACGTGGTGCGGGGCGTAGGTGTTCCAGAGCAACTGGGTCGCCGCCGCCGGGTCGAGGCCGGTGACCTCTTGCAGTTTGAGCATGGCGTCGGTGCGCTCCACGCCCAGCGCCAGCGGCAGCGAGGCCACGTCGCCGTCCCAGGGCCGGCCTGTGCCGAACGGTGTTTTCTCGGCCAGGTAACGCAAGGCGAGCACGGCTTTTTCGCCGTATCGGCCGTAGAGGAGTCCCGCGATCCAAGAGCCGAAGAAGACACCGACGCCGACGGGGATATTGACGTAGCCCAGGTACAAGCCCTTTTTGCCGGGGGGCGCGATCAGCCCGAGGTATTCGCTTTTTTTCGGGCCGGTCATCATTTCGCCGAGGGAAAAGCAAAGGATGCCTGCGACGAGCACCCATGCGTTCTGGGTCCAGCCGGCCACGAGGATGCCCGCCGTGGCCAGGATCATGCCCAGGAACATGGCCGACAGGGTGCGCATCCGGCGGGTCAGCCACGCCATGCCGACGACGCCGAGGATGATGAAGAAGGCGTTGAAGCTGAGGAGGACCTGCTGGGGGATCATGGGGCCGCGGGCGGTTTCCTCCACCACCATGCGGTGGATCGCCGGCGGCAACCAGCCGAGCGCCGCCGCCAGCGGTCTGCTGTCGACCCAGTCCGCGATGTAATTCGGTTGCAGGTCCCACAGCTGGTACATCATCAGCCAGAAACACGACATGATCGCCATCCACGCGGCCAGGCGCGGCTCGGTGATGTTGGCCACCGTCCGTTTCAACACCTGCCAGACCGTTTCCGTCTTCGAGGCGCCGGAGGGGATATCCTTGAACGTGAGCAGGAGCAGCAGGTTCAGCCCGGTGAAGAACGCCGAGGCCAGGAACAGGTTGCGCCATGCGGTCGGCGAATTCACCGCGGCGCCGAACAATCCCTTGAGCAGGAAGAGCGACGGCAGGAAGTGACCGGCGAAGGCGCCGACATTGACCACCCAGTAGAACACGCCCCAGCCCACGGACGAGTTGGCGCGGGTCAACTGGTGGGCCAGCGACGCCTGCAAGCTCGGCTTGAAGAACGCGGTGCCCGTCGCCAGCGTCAGAATCGCCAGGAAAAATCCCCAGTAGTTGTTCAGCCACGGCACGTCCCGCAGACCCCCCATCATCAGGTAGCCCGCCATCATCAGGCTGATCGCGGCCACCAGGGTGCGCTTGTAGCCGAACCGGTCGGCCAGGCCGCCCGTGACAATCGGCAGGAGCGATTGAAACACCGCCCACCAGGCGTAGATGACCCCTTTGTCCGTGGCGGTCAGATGCAGCCCGCCCGGGTTGTCCGCCTGCATCAGGTAGATTGGCGCCATCACCCGCAGATTATAAAACGCCAGCCGCTCCCACATCTCGATCGTGTTCAGCGTCCAAAACACCCGCCCAAACCTGTGCGGCGCGGGTGGGGTGATGTCGGCAGGAGCGCCCGGGCGGTCGGTTGTTGCGGCGATGGCCATGGTTTGCGGCCGAGCCTAGCCGGCCCCGGCTTCGGCGGCAAGCCATCGCCGGTTCAGGGGGCAGGCGCGATCCCGCCTGCGCGGCGCGACCTATCGTGCCCATCAACCCGGTAGGGCGAGACTCTGTCGAGCCCTGACCTAACCGAGCCTTGGATATTCGACGTGGCGCGTTTGGGTCACCATCCCGAGCGGCCCACACCGGAGCCGCTGTGGAAGACGGAGCGGGCGGTGCCGGCGGAAGAGGAGAACACCGAGCGGCCAAATCCGGACCCGCCGAAGGAGGTGGGGTTGAGGGCGCGGCGCCGTTGCTGTTCGGCGGCTTGGCGGGCGCGGCGTTCGCGTTCGCGGCGTTCCTCCTCGGCGCGGCGTCGGCGCAGGGCTTCGGCTTCGGCCTGGGCGATGGCGGTTTCGGCGAGGCGGCGGGCGGTATCGGCGAGGCGTCCGGCCTGCGGGTAGTCGCCGCGGTTCAGAGCGGCGCGGGCCTGGCTGAGGAGGTCGGCGCCTGGGGCGCCGGCGATGAGGACGCCGAAGGGGCCGGTCCAGGCGCGGGCGTTGCGGACGAGGGTGGCGGCGGCGGACAGGGCGGCGAGGGAGGATTGGGCGGCGGCCAGTTCGCCTCGGAGGGTGGCGGCTTGGCGGGCGGCCTCGCTGGTGATGCGATCGGCCTCGGCGTCCAGCAGGGGCCAATCGCCGTGCGGGGTTTGAAAGGCGGCCTGGGCGCGGGCCAGGGCGGCGGCGCAGTCGTCGAGGGTGCGCGCGGCCTGGCCGATGGCGGCGCTGTCGGGGATCGAGTCGGCGGAGGCGTCGCGGTTGAGCCGGCGGGCGATTTCCAGTTGGGACGCGGCGGCGCTGAGGCTGCGTTGGGCTTCGGCGTGGAGGTCGGCGTCGCGGCGTGCGTGGTTGGCGACGCTATTGAGGGTTTGTTGGACGGCGGCGAGATCGAGGGCGAGCTGGAAGGGGTCGCGCGGTGTTGCGGCGCGGCGGCGTTCGGCCTGGGCGAGTTGCTGGCGTGCGGCGTCGAAGGCTTGGACGGTGGCGGGCATGGTGCGGGAGTCTTGGATGGTGGCGGCGAGGGTTTCGAGGCGGGTGGCGAGTTGCGTGCATAGCAGGCCGTTGGCCGCTTCGGTGTTCTGGAGGCGCTGGTGTTTGTCGACGATTTCCTGGAGGCGGAAGCCGGCTTGGGCATGGCAAGCGGCCACCTGCTCGAGTTGTTGGGCAGCTTCGAGAACGTGGGCAATGCGGAAGGCGCGATCGGCCTGGTCGGCCAGGGCGCGGGCGGCGGCCAGCAGTTCGCGGGTTTCGCGGAGGTTATCCTGGATGGTGCCGTTGGCGTTGGGGTGGGTGGGGTCGCCGGCGCCGAGCAGCAGGACCGACGGCGCGCAGGCAGCTTCGATCTCGACCAGGAGACGCTCGTGTTCGGGCGCGGCATGGTCGAGGCGTTGGGTTTCGCGGCGGTGGGCGGCCAGGGTGTCGGTGTGGGCGCTGAACGCCTGGCGGGTGGCGTCGACGACCGCTGTCGCTTCGGCAATCCGGGCGTGGGCAGCGTCGAGACCGGCCTGGGCGGCGGGGACGTCGCCGCGTTCGAGGGCGGCTTTGACGCTGTCGAGCTGTTGGCGGCCTTGGGCGAGGCATTCGGACGGGTCCTGGCCTTGCTCGCGGAGAACGGCGTCGGGGCTGAGTTTCAGCGCCTGTCCGAGGTCGCGCCGCGCGGCGCCGATGAGCGCGTCGGTGTTGTCGACGGACGGTTGGGTCTCGGTGCGGCGCTGATGGTCCAGGGCCTGGGTTTGGGCGGCGCGTTCGACGAGTTGGTTGAGGGCATCGCGCACGGTGGCGATGCCGGGTGCGGCGTTGGCGTGGAGTGCCTGGGCGGCGAGGGCATCGGCGCGGGCGGAGAGTTCGGCGACGGCGGCATCGATCCAGTCGGTATGGAGGGGGACTATGGCGAGGGCGTTGGCGGCGTCCTGGAGTTTGGGTTGCATGACGCGGTGGAACTCGAGTGCCAGTTGCGTCAGGGCCAGGGCGTCGGCGGTCTGTTGTTGGGCCGTGGCGGCGTGGGTTTCCAGGGCGCCGACGGGATCGCGGATGGCGAGGGAGGCGGCCTGGTCGGCTTGGGCGCCGGCGGACGGCAGCAGTTCGGCGAAGACGGGCTGGAGGCGGAACGGGCGGTCGGCGGCTTCGGGGGGTGCAAGGTCGGGTTCGGCGGTGCGGGCCTGGCGGAGGTGCTGTTGGACGGATTCCAGGGTGGCGCCGGAGCGGGTGAGGGCTTCGGCGACGCGGTCGAGGTTGGCGAGGGCGCGTTCGGCGCGCCGGTTGAAGGCGGCGATGAGTTCGTTGAAGGACAGTTTGAAGGGCTGGTAGGACTCGAGCGGGCCGAGGAGCGTGTCGCGTTCGGATTTGGGGCCTTGGACGACGAGGGCGAGGCCTTCCTCAGGCTGGAAGACGATGGGTTCGTCGCGGAGGCGGCGGATGGCGGCGCGGTATTGGCGGGTGCTGAAGAGGTTGAAGAGGCGCGGGCCGGCTGCGGTGGGGCGGGCGAGGGTTTTGCCTTCGGTCAGCAGGCGTTGGGCGCAGGCGGACATGATGATGAGTTCGTCGACGTCCTGGATGATTTGCCGGCTCAAGTCGAGGGTGCGGCCGGCGAAGCGTTGGACGGCGGCGGCGCTGGAGGGGCCGACGATGGTGTGAGTGCGCTCGAGGAGCGCGAAGAGGGCGACGGTTTTTTCATCAAGCGCCTTGGTCCAGGCGTCGAGGAGGGAGAGCGCCTCGCGGCGCGCGGGGCGGCGGCGCCGGTTGAGGAGGGCGCCCAGGCCGAGGGCGGCGAGGGCAAGGGCGCCGGCGCCGGCGAGGGTGAGTTTGTGTCGCAGGGCGGCGGCGTGCGTGGCGGCCTGGATTCGGGCGGCGGCGGTTTGCGCGTGTAGTTGGGCGTGGTGGAGGGGTGTCACGTAACCGGAATCGGCGCGTTCATGGGCCTGGCGCGCCTTGGCGAGGGCGTTGCGTGCGGCGTCGAGCTCGGCGGTTGCGGCGGCGCGGTGGGGGGCGTGTTCGGACCGGGCCAAGGCGGCGTCGATGGCGTCGAACGCGGCGGCGGCCTGCAGGTAATCTTCCAGAGCGCGGCTGGCGGCTTGGGCGCGCTGGCGGGCGCTGTCGGCGAGGGCGCGGGTGGCGGGGAGGTTATGGTCGTCGAAGGCGCGTTGGGCGGCGTCGAGGTCGGCGCGGAGGGTGTGGAGGTTGGGGCGGGCGATGTCGCCGGCGAGGTGGGGTTGGGTTCCGAGGAGGGCGGCGGATTTCTGGTCGAGGAGGTTGATGGCGGCGGTGGCGTTTTGGAGGGCGGCGGTGGCCTGGGCGAGGGCGTGTTCGCGTTCGGCGCGTGCGGCGGCTTCGCGCTGCTCGCGTTGGGCCTGTTCCGCGGCGAGTTGTTGCTGGCGCCGCCGCTCTTCGGAGGCGATGCGTTCGGCGAGTTGGCGGTCGATGTGGGTGATGGTGTCTTTGACGGCGTCGGCGATGCGGCCTCCGCCGCGCATGGCGGCGATGGCGGGTTGGTCCAGTTGGCCGGCCCAGCGGTCTTCGCCGAGGCCCCGTTGGTCCTGGGCGTCGGAGCCGTAGTAGGAGAATTGGCGTTCCTTGAGGAACAGGACGAAGAAGGCGCCGTTGCGCTCGCGGGTGCGCGGGTCGGTCCACTGTCCGAAGGCGGTCTGGTTGGGGAGACCGTTGCCGAGGGCGTGTTCGACGGCGTCCATGCCGGTGAAGGACTGGCCGGCGGGGTCGGTGAACTGTTCGCCGGCGGCGGATTCGAGGAGAACGACTGTCCAATGGTCGGCGTGCTGATCGAGCCAGCGTTCGAGTTCGCCGAGGCGTTCCTCGTTCAGGCCCACGTTGCCTTTTACGTAGAGGTGCTGCTGCGGGTGCCAACGCACGACCACCTCGGCCGCGCTCGCGACCCGCTTCGCACCGGCGGAGATGTCCGCGGCCGCAGGAGCGGCCGCGGGCGGCTGGGCGCGCAGGGGTTCGGCGGCAAGGCCCGAGAGCCAGCCCGCCAGGGCAAGGGCCAGCGCCGGGCCGGTTGCCGGACACCGCCGCTCGAGCGTCGCCCGGCTCCGCGGCCGTGTAGTGACTCGCGCGCGCGGTGTGGGCGGTGCGGATGAGATCCGTATTCGCATGGTCGGGATTGAGCCGCGAAAAGGGCGGGCGGGCAATTACAATGTCGGTGGCATGATTCCACTTTGGCCCGATTCACGATTCTCGCAGCAAGGTCGTCCGGGAATCTCCCACGCCACCGCACGTCGGATAGAGGAGCGGGGTCAGCCCTTGATTTAGCACTTAGCGATTCGGTTTTCCATCGGCTCGATTCCTCATCCCCCCTGCCGCTTCCCGGATTGGTCTTACCGTTCCCATGGCCAACCGCTGTGCCATCTGCCAAAACACAGTTAAGTGCTATCTCAAGGGCTGACCCCAAGGCTGAGGTGCAGTTGAGGAGAACGAAGGGCACGAAGACCACGAAGAAGCCACTGCGGATCTCCTCGCGGAGGGTTATCTGCATTCTCTTTACGGAATCGGCAGCATTGGTGGAATAGGCTTGCGGGACGTGGCGGAGGCCACTAAAAGGGCGGCCGCGGCATGGCGACGACGCGCGCAACCTCATCGGTTTTTCGGGCTTTGTATTTGCCGGTGATCTGCGGGGTTGCGGCGCTGGGGGGGTTGCTGTTTGGGTTTGACACGGCGGTCATTTCGGGAAGCGACCCGCTGTTCACGCAGGAGTTTGGGTTGTCGCCGGAGATGGAGGGCTGGGTGGTGGGGTCGGCGATTGTGGGGTGTTTTTGGGGGGCGCTGGGGGCGGGAGTATTGAGCGACCGTTTTGGGCGCAAGAAGGTGCTGCTGCTTTCCGCGCTGTTTTTCATGGGATCGGCTGTATGGTGCGGGCTGGCGGGGTCGGCGCAGGACCTGGTGTATGCGCGGCTGGTGGGGGGTCTGGGCATTGGGATCGCGTCGCTGGTGTCGCCGCTGTACATTGCGGAGATCTCGCCGGCGCGGATTCGGGGCCGGCTGGTGGCGTTGCAGCAATTGGCGATTGTGCTGGGGATTCTGGGGGCGTTTTTCAGCAACAACGAGGTGTTGGGGACGGCGTGGAGTGATGGGGCGAAATGGCGTTGGATGCTGGCCATCGGCGCGTTTCCGGCGGCGCTGTTTTTCGTGCTGATCCTGCCGATCCCGGAGAGTCCGAGGTGGCTGACCAAGCAGGGGCACCGGGACAGGGCGCGGTGGATTCTGGCGCGCGTGGTTGGCGAGGCGGAGGCGGATCGCGAGATGGGGGAGATTGGGGAGGCGATTTCGCGCGAGGGGGGCATGTGGGGGGATTTATGGAGGCCGGGGTTGAGGCGGGCCGTGTTTGTGGGGGTGACGCTGGCGGTGCTGACGCAGGTCACGGGGATCAATGCGATCATGTATTATGCGCCGGAGGTGTTCAAGCAGGCCGGGTTCGAGGCGGCGGACGCGTATGGGCACAGCGTGTGGGTGGGGTTGACGAACCTGGTGTTTACGGTGGCGGCGATGGTGTTGGTGGACCGGCTGGGGCGGAAGCCGTTGTTATTGATTGGGGCGGCGTGCATGGGGGTGGCGCTGGGCGGGGTGGGGTATGCCTTTTACACCCAGGCGGCCGGGCGCGGCGTGCTGGCGGGGGTGCTGGCCTATGTGGCGAGCTTCGCCTTCTCCATGGGCGTCGTGGGGTGGGTGCTGATCTCTGAAATCTACCCGACGCGGACGCGCGGGCGGGCGATGTCGCTGGCCACCAGCGCCGTGTGGGGCGCCTGTTACGCGGTGTCGCAGACGTTTCCCATGCTGATCAAAAAGGAGGGTCCGCTCGGTGACCACGCGGGGCCGCATGTGGCGTTCTGGCTTTACGCGGCGATGTGCGCCGTCGCCCTGGTGTTCATTGGGCGGTATGTGCCCGAAACCAAGGGGCGCAGCCTGGAGGAGATCGAGCGGTCCTGGAGGTAGGGCGCACGCGCGCCGGCAGCCCCAAAAACACTCGACGCGCACCGGGGGTGCGCGCACGATCACCGCGATGTTCCGTCCCTGCATCGATCTGCATGAAGGCGTCGTGAAGCAAATCGTGGGCGGCACTCTGACCGACACAGGGGCCGGCCTGATGACCCACTTCGTCTCCACGCGCCCCGCTTCGTGGTATGCGGATTTGTACCGGAGAGACGGCCTTGCGGGCGGCCACGTGATCATGCTCGGCCCCGGCAACGAGGCGGCTGCGGGCGATGCCCTGGGCGCCTTTCCCGGGGGGCTGCAGGTTGGAGGCGGCATCCAGCTCGGGAACGCCGCCGGGTGGCTTGAGGCGGGCGCGTCGCATGTGATTGTGACGTCCTGGGTGTTTCGGGATGGGCGCCTGGACTGGGACCGTCTGCGCGCGCTGGTCGGGGCGATTGGCCAGAAGCGGCTCGTTCTGGACCTGAGCTGCCGCAAGCGCGGTCGCGAGTATGTGGTGATGACGGACCGCTGGCAGCACTGGACGGAAATGGCATTGTCCCCATCAACCCTGAAGCATCTGGCCGCCTGGTGCGACGAGTTTCTCATCCACGCGGTGGATGTCGAAGGCTGCTGTCGCGGCGTGGACCTCGAGCTGGTGGAGAAGCTCGCCGAGTGGTCGCCGCGCCCAACCACTTACGCCGGCGGGGCGCGTTCGCTGGCAGACCTCGAGGAGGTCACGCGCGTCGGCCGCGGGCGCGTTGATCTCACCATCGGTACCGCCCTGGACCTGTTTGGAGGCACGGGCGTGCGTTATGCGGATGCGGTGGCGTTCAACGCGAGGGCGCGTGCGCAGGGGCAGTAACCTGGCTCCAGCCCGTGAGATTGCCGCCGTAATACTTGAAGAAGGAATTGAACCCGCAACTGGTCACGACGGCCTTGATCCGCGGATCGAACGCGGCGACGAACAGCGCGTTGTGACCGCCGAGGGAATGGCCGATCACACCGATCCGGCCGCTGTCCACCTCCGGCAGCGATTGCAGCAGATCCACCGCGCGCTGATGGTTCCATATGTCTTTCATCGTCGCGCTGTCGTAACCCCGCGCATACGGGTCGCACCGGTAGTCGCCAAAGTTCGGGTAATCCGGCGCGAGCGTCACGTAACCGCGGAGGGCGAGTTCCCTTGCGCAGTGCAGGTTCGTCTTGGGGCCCAGACCCGCCGGTTCGCCTTTGCCGAGCGGGGTGGTTTGGTGCAGACACAACATTGCCGGCGCTTTGCGCGGCTGTGCGCGCGGGATGAGCAGGTAGGCCGGGAGGCGGTCTCCCGGCTCGACGGCGAAGGTGATGCGATGGCGCTTGAACGCTGCCAGCGACTCGCTGGACTCGATCCGCATCTCCACCGGGACGCGCCGGCTGTCGTCGGGCAGTGGGCCCATGACCCACTGCAGGCTTGCCAGGATGTGGGCGCGGCGTCTGGGCCAGTCGCCGGGCCGGCGGATCGGACGCTCGCGGCCCCGGTCGTCCCGCCACACCAGCAGCCGCAGCTTGTCCGGGTAGAACGGCGGCGCGGCCGGTTGCGGTTTCTGGGCCTGCGACGGCGCGACTTGGGCTTGGCCGGAGCCGTAGCCGCGGCTGGTCACGGGCTTCGGCGGTGCGGCGGCGCCGATGTGGCAGCTTGGCGGGAGCGCGATCAGGAGCAGCATCACCGGATGATGCACCGGCATCCATGCCGGGTCCGGGTTTCGAAGTCTTGCGGCACGGGCCGTCGGAGGAGGGGCGTCAGTGGGGGTGTGACTGCCGGTGGGGGGTGTGCTCGCGGGCCAACTGTTGTTCAAGGACGGTGATTCGGTTTTCGTAGTGGCGGAGTTTATCGGTCAGGGGTTGTTGGACCTGGGCCAGGCGGTATTCGAGTCCGGTGAGGTCTTCGGCGGCTTGGGCGTGGATTTCGAGCGCGTGGTTGCGTTGGGCGACGAGGCTGCGGACGAATCGTTGCTTGAGCCAATGCGCCAGTTGCGGGAGCAGCCCCTGTCGCACCAAGGCGGTGGCCTGGTCGGCCCGCCGTTCGGCCTCGATCGCGCGCGTTTGCCAGGAGATGTCGGGTGTTGGGGCGGGGATGGGGATGGGCGTGGCGCAATTTGGGCAGGTGACGGTGGTGGGCAGGGCGTGGGCGAGTGAAAGGGTTGGCGGGGGGTCCTGGCGGCGGTGCCACAGCAAGCCGAGCAGGGCGGTTGCGGCGAGGCCTACGGCGATCCAGGGGGCGAGCGGCGGCGAGTGTGCAGAGGCGGGAGGAACGGTGGTGGGCTGGAGGCGTGCATTGGGGTCGGCGTGTCGGATGAGGGCGTCGCGTTCCTGGAGTTGGTCGAGGGCTGCGCGGGCGAGCGGATCGACGATCTGGCCCGCCTGGAGGATGATCTGGCCGGGGACGAACCTGACGGCGGCGAGGATGGGTTCGGTGTGCTGGGCGCGGAGGGTTTGGGTGAGGGTTTCGTCGAGGGTGCAGTTGGCTCGGAGGAGGCTCGCGAGGTGGCGGGCGGCGTCGTGGCGATGCGGGGGGAAGCAGTCGAGCACGTCGTTCCTGGCTTTTGTCAGCGTCACGAGGTCGGTGCGGGGCACGCGTTCCCCCAGTTGCTCGAGAGTGCGCTCGCTGAGCGGTTTGAGGGCGGCCGTGGCGGGCAGGACCCAGGCCGTGGGCGGTTCCGGGAGACCCGGCTCGGGGGGGGTATCGGGCCGGATGCGGCGCTCCATGAAGGCGCGCAGCAGGATGGCCCATTCGGCGCGCAGGACGTCGTCGGGTTCGCCCCGGGCCCAGGACGCCAGGAAATTGCTGGTCACCACCGGGCGGGGGTGGTCTTTGAGGAACGTCGCGCAGAAATCCTCGAAGCGCGAGCTGGTCAGGGCGGAAGGCGTGGGCGGTTCGGGGCCGAACTGCTGTTTCAGCCCGGCCAGAAACGCGGCGCGGCGCTCGTCCAGGTCCGCCTCGAAGGCGGACACGACCTGGCGGACGACCGTCGCGTCGAATCGGAACACGGGCGGGACGCGCTCGGCGGCTTGGCGGCGCAGTTCGGCCGTACGGACGGGGTCGGGCACGGTGAGATGGGCCGGGGCGGCGATGTTGGTGGGGGCGAGGTCGCCGATATGGAGGTCGAAGATGGGCGTTGCGCTGGCGGAAAAAACGAGGAGCAGCCCGGCGAGGATCCAGGCCCTTGTTCCATACTGGTATGCTCTCACCATGGTGGAAACGCTGTTGACGGCAACGAGGGTGGCCCAGGCTGTCGGCGGGAGGCAAGCAGGAAAATGCGGCGCGGCTCCCGGCTGCCGGTCGCGAGGCGGCCGACAACGTCAGCGGCACGAACGTTCGGCGCGGTCGCCGGGCACGACTGGGTCTGGGGCCTTGTCCACGACATGGCGACGGACCCGGCAGGGGATTGGGCTGCAGGCAGCCGGTGTCACCGGCTGCGCATTTCCTCCAATCTAATACTGACGCTTGTAGTGTTCGGGGGGCGTCGGGTGCCCGGGATCGCGCATCAGCCAGAAGCTTGCGGCATCGGCCTGGCGCTTGCGTTGCAGAAAATCCCGGCCACAGGCCCGCGCCACCAGGCCGAGGGGGGTTACGACCAGGTAAAACAACAGGGTCAGCAAGGCGGTCGACATCGCGAGACCCAGCACGACGGCCAACCCCATCCAAACCCGATACACCGGCTTCAACGCGCCGGGCTTCAGCGCGCCTGCAGCCGCGAGCAACGATCCGGCTCCCAGCAGCCACGGTGCGGCTTGCGGATGCGGTTTCAGGCACGCCGCGCCGAAGCCGATTGCGACAGCGCCCATGAGGAGTCCGAACCGGCGCAACGCGGTCGGATCGGTGTTGAGGCGTTGCAGGGCGTCACGGATGATCGTCATGGCGGGTGGGGCGGGGGGGTGAGTGGGGCGGGGAGGGGGGATCAATCCAGGTCGAATTGGCGGAGCCAGGCGAGGTCTTTGTCGAGGGGTTGCTGGGCGGTTTTTTCGAGCAGGAAATTGCCGAGCAACAGGTAGTCCATGTTGGTGCGCATGAAACAGCGATAGGCGTCGTCGGGGGTGCAGACGATGGGTTCGCCGCGCACGTTGAAGGAGGTGTTGATGAGGACCGGGCAGCCGTGCCGTTGGGCGAAGGCCTGCAGCAGCCGGTGGAACAGCGGGTGCGCGTCCGGGGCAACGGTCTGGACGCGGGCCGAGTAGTCGACGTGGGTGACGGCGGGGATGGTGGAGCGGACCGTGAGCAGCCGGTCGAGGCCGAACCGCTGGCGTTCCTCGGCCGACAAGGGGCGGCGCTGCGTGTCGCGGACGGACGCTACCAGCAGCATGTAGGGGCTGGGGCGGTCCAGGGTGAAATACTCGCCGGCGCGTTCGAGCAGGACGCAGGGCGCGAACGGGCGGAAGCTCTCGCGGAACTTGATTTTCAGGTTCATCAGTTCCTGCATCCGGGGCGAGCGGGCGTCGCCGAGAATGCTGCGGGCGCCCAGGGCGCGGGGGCCGAACTCCATGCGGTGGGTGAACCAGCCGACGACTTTTTCGGCGGCGATGAGGTCAGCGACGCGGGCGGGGATTTCGGCGTCGGTGAGCCGGGTGAAGGCCAGGTGGTGGCGGGTGAGGAACTGGAGGATGTCGTCGGCGTCGAAGGCGGGTCCCAGGTAGGAGCCCTGCTGGGTGTCGCGGACGCCGTCGGCCTGGCGGGGCTGGCCGAGGTAATGGTGCCAGGCCAGCAGCGCGGCGCCCAGGGCGCCGCCGGCGTCGCCGGCTGCGGGCTGGATCCAGAGGTCGTCGAACTGGCCTTCGCGCAGCAGGCGGCCATTGGCCACGCAGTTCAGGGCGACGCCGCCGGCCAGGCAGAGTTTGGGCAGGCCTGTTTGCCGGCGGACGTGGCGGGCCATGCGCGAGAGGATTTCCTCGGCGACTTCCTGGATCGAGCGCGCCAGGTCCATGTCGCGGCGGGTCAGGGGCGACTCCGGCGCGCGTGGGGGGCCGCCGAAGAGGCGTTCGAAGCGGCGGTTGATCATGCGCAGGCCGGACACGTAGCCGAAGTAGCGCGGGTTCAGCCAAAAGGAGCCGTCGGGTTGCAGGGTGACCAGCTCGCGCAGGATGAGTTCCCTGTAGGCCGGTTCGCCATACGGCGCCAGCCCCATGAGCTTGTATTCGCCGGAGTTGACCTTGAACCCGGTATAGTACGTGAACGCCGAATACAGCAGCCCCAGCGAGTGCGGAAACCGCAGCTCGCCGCGGATCGCCACCCGGTTGCCCCGTCCGACCCCGAAGCTCGTCGTCGTCCACTCGCCCACTCCGTCCACGGTCAGGAACGCCGCTTCCGGAAACGGGGAGGGGAAGAAGGCGGAGGCGGCGTGGGACTCGTGGTGTTCGGGGAAGAGGATGGGGCCGGGGTAATGGAGTTCCTTGCGGATGAGGTCTTTGATCCAGATCTTCTCGCGGATCCACACGGGCATTGCCTTGAGGAAGGACCGGAGGCCGGCGGGAGCGCACGCGAGGTAGGAGTGCAGGAGGCGATCGAACTTGACGAAGGGCTTTTCGTAGAACGCCACGCAGTGCAGGTCGCCCGGCGCGACGCCGCCGGCGCGCAGGCACGCCTCGATAGCCTGCTTGGGAAACGACGCGTCGTGCTTGCGGCGGCTGAAGCGCTCCTCCTGCGCGGCGGCCACGATGGCGCCGTCGCGCACCAGGCAGGCCGCGCTGTCGTGATAAAACGCCGAGATCCCCAGGATTGTGGTCTGGGCCGGGGCGGCTGCGGATCGATTGGGCCTGTCCATGCGATTCACCTCGAGCCGGGTCGGCACCGGGAACCCTAGGGGAAAACGCGCCCTTGGCAAGATCGCAGCATGCGCGCGCGGCGGGTGGGGTCGCCACGGCGCAGCGCCGGGGCCGGCCGGGGATGGGCGGTGCCGTGGGGGTGCGGGCGGGGCGGGGCGATGGTGGGGCCGGAGGGTGATGCCGGGACTCCGGCGGGTTGGCGGTGTCAGGGTGTTTTGGCCACGGGCCGGTAGTCGAACGGCTCGAGGGTGTATTCGCCGAGGCCGCCGGTGATGGAGCGCATGGTGGTGGCGTAGCCGAACATCTTGGAGAGCGGCACGTGGCCGGTGACGCGTTTGCGCCGGGTGTCGGCGGGGCGCATGTCGGTGATGGTGGCGCCGCGGCGGTTGAGGTCGTTGAGGAGGTCGCCGACGGCTTCGGAGGGGAGGGTCACTTCGAGTTTCATGTGGGGTTCGACGATGGTGGCGTTGGTGTGGGGGAGGGCGTTGCGCAGCGCGCTGGCGGCGGCGGCGCTGTAGGCCGCCTCGGAACTCTCGGCAGTGACCGTGCCGTTCAACAGGGCGATGTCAGCATAGACAAGGGGGAAGCCGGCGACGGGGCCGCGTTCGGCCTCGCTGCGGAGGCCGTTGCGGATGGCGGGAAGAAATCGCGCAAGCAGTTTGCGGGAGGATTCGGGAAGGAGGTCTTCGGTGATGCGGGGGCTGATTTGGGCCCGGGAGGGGGCGACGCGGACTTGGACGTGGCCGAAGACGCTTTTGTCGCCGAGTTTGACGGCGCAGGTGGCTTCGGCTTCGGCGGGGGACTGGGGGGTTTCCTTGTAGGCGACGCGGGGTTCGCGGAGGGTGGCGGGGACTTTGAAGTCGTGGGTGATGCGGAAGAGGAGGACTTCGGCGTGGAGTTCGCCCATGCATTGGAGCATGGTCTGGCCGGTGTCGTTGTCCTTGGTGACCCGGAAGGTGGGGTCGTCCTTTGCGAGCGCGTGGAGGACGGTGTCGAGCCGGTCCTTGTCGGCGCTGGCCTTGGGTTCGATGGCGACCTGGAGGACGGGTTCGGGGAACTGCATCCGCTCGAGGAGGATTGGGGCGGCTTTGTCGCAGAGGGTGTCGCCGGTGACGGTGCCTTTGAGGCCGACGACGGCGACGATGTCGCCGGGGCCGGCGAGGGGGAGGGGATCGCGGCGGTGGTTGGCGAACATGCGGTAAAGGCGCAGGGGGCGTTCGGGTTTGCGGAGGCGAGGGTTGAGAAGGGAGTCGCCGGGCTGGAGGGTGCCGGTGTAGAGCCTCAGGAAGGTGAGGTCGCCGTGGGTGTCGGTGGCGGTTTTGAAGGCCAGCGCGCAGGCGTGGGCGTCGCGGCGCAGGTCGCGGCGTGCGGGCTGGCCTGCGGGGTCATGTCCCTCGATGACGGGCCGGTCGAGGGGGGAGGGGAGGAAGTCGACGATGCCGTCCATCATGGGTTGGATGCCGAGGTGATGTTTGGAGGCGGCGGCGTAGGTGGGTTGGATTTTGCCGGCGAGGGTTCCCAGGCGCAGGCCGCGCTGGATTTCGGGGATGGAGAGGGGCTGGTTATGGAGGTATTTGGCCATGAGTTCGTCGTCGAACTCGGCGGCGGCCTCGGCGGCCAGGGCGTGGTAGCGTCGGGCCGCATCGAGCAGGGCGGGGGGCACGTCGCTCTCCAGCACGGTCTCGCCCTCGGTGGCCGGGTCGAAGTGGAGCTGTTTGAGCCGCACCACGTCGATCACGGCGCAGAAATCCTCCTCGACGCCGACAGGCATGGTGAGCACGACGGGGCGGGCTTCGAGCCGGTGGCGGAGGGTGTCGAGGCTTCGGGGGAAGTCGGCGCCGACCTTGTCCATCTTGTTGAGGAAGCACAGGCATGGAACCCCGTAGTGCACCGCTTGGCGCCACACCGTTTCCGTCTGGGCCTCGACGCCCGAGACGGCGTCGAGGACGACGACGGCGCCGTCGACGACTCGGAGGGCGCGTTCGACTTCGGCGGTGAAATCGACGTGGCCCGGGGTATCGATGAGGTTGAGGGTGTGATCGCGCCAGTGGCAGGTGACGGCGGCGCTGAAGATGGTGATGCCTTTCTGCTGTTCCAGAACGTAATCGTCGGTGGTGGTGGTGCCGTCGTCGACGGTGCCCATCGCGTGGATGACCCGCGCGTAGCGCAGCAGGTTTTCCGTGGTGGTGGTTTTACCGGCGTCGATGTGGGCAATGATGCCAAAGTTGCGGATCCGGCCGGCGGCGGTCAGCGGGGGCGGGGCGTGGACGGGGCGGCTCATGGTGGAGGGCTGGCGGCGGGGGCGGACATCACGGTGCGGTCAGGCGGCAGCGGGGGCGTCGCCCGCGGCGGGGCGGGGGGCCGGCCAGGATCTGATCGCTCGTCATCGCGGCCCGGATGATCCCTTTCCCCGGGGCGGAGGGCAACCGGAAAAGGCGAATTGGGTGGAATTGGGGCTTGCCATGGCGGGGGTGTGTCGCAAGACTCTTGCGACACTCAACCTTACATTGAATTATGGCTGACATCGCGAACAAGTATCCTGAGAACGTGCCTGGCAAGTATTACGTGGACAATCAATGCATTGATTGCGACCTGTGCCGCGAGACGGCGCCCAACAATTTCAAACGCAACGAGGAAGGCGGCTATTCGTATGTGGCGAAGCAGCCGGAAAACGAGGAGGAGGAGAAGGCCTGCATGGAAGCCAAGGAAGGCTGTCCCGTTGAAGCCATCGGCAACGACGGCGCCTAGATGTCCCACGGTGTGGAGTGACGCCCGCCAACGCGTGTTGGCGGGCGTTTCGCATCCTGAGATCAGGGCCGGCCGGGCGCGGCTTCTCCCGGCGCTGGCGCGTCGAGAGCGTGCCGGAGCATGTCCAGCGCCTGCTGCGAGGTCACCCACTTGAAGGTTTCCCGATCCACCGGGTTGAAAAACTGCCGCGCCATCACCCCTTCCCCCGTCGCCAGCCCGATATACACTGTCCCCACCGGCTTGGCCTCGCTGCCGCCGCCCGGCCCCGCGATCCCCGTGACACCCAGCGCCATGTCCGCCCCCAGCAGGGTGCGGACTCCCGCCGCCATGGCGGAGGCGGTCTGCGGGCTGACGGCGCCCTGGCCGGCCAGGGTGGCGGACGGAACGCCGCACATCGATTGTTTGGCGTCGTTGCTGTAGGTCACCGCCCCGCCCGGAAACACCGCGGAGGCGCCCGGGATGTTGGTCAGCCGGTGGGCGATGAACCCGCCGGTGCAGGATTCGGCGAGCGCGACGGTCAGATGCCGCGCGGCAAGCCGGCGGACCACGACCCCTTCGAGCGTGTCCTCGTCGAACCCGAACACGCGGTCGCCGAGAAGCCGGCAGACCAGGGTTTCGGCGAGGCGCACGTGCTCCGAAGCCGCCGGGCCGGTGGCCGAGAGCCGCACGTCCACCTCGCCCACCCGCGCGCAATACGCAAGGTCCAACCCGGCGGCGCACTGTTCCCGCAGCGGCCCGGCGATCATGTCCTCGATCTGCGACTCGCCCAGGCCCGTCGTGCGCAAGGTGCGGCAGAAGAAGTCCGGCCGGAGGGGGAGGTCGTTGCGGAGGATCGGCACCAGCTGCTCCAGGAACATCGGCACCAACTCCCGCGCCGGGCCGGGCAGCAGCGCCAGCAGACTGCGCCCGCCTCCAGGCCGGAACGCGTTGGGTTCGACCCGCAACAGCAGACCCGGCGCAGTGCCGTGCGCATTCGGCAGCACCCGGGCCCCCGCAGGCACCCGAGCCTGAAGCCGCATCCGTTCCAGGACCGGGCGTCCGCGCCGGGCCATGAGGTCCTGGATGTGCTGCCACACGGAGGGGTCTTCGAGCAGCGGGCGGCCCAGCAATGCCGCAATCAGGTCGCGGGTGCGGTCGTCGCGGGTGGGGCCCAGGCCGCCTGTGACGACCACAAGGTCCGCCGCGCCCAGAGCGTCGCGGACGGCCTCCACGATCGCGGGCGCCGAATCGTCCACCGTGACCTGCCGCCGCACAGGACAGCCGCGGTCGGCCAGCTGGCGGCAGATCCATGCCTGGTGGGTGTTCACCACGCGGCCGAGCATCAACTCGCTGCCGGTGTTGATCAGTTCGATTCGCATCGGCGCCACTGTGGCAAGCCCCGCGCTTGGGTCAACGGGAATCACACAACACCGATCGGGCCAGCCAGGCAGGATGCAGCCCGCGCCCGGCCAACCACGGGAGTCGATTCACGGCTGTCCCGTCGCATCGTCCCCCGGACCAGTTCCTTAGCCAGTTCCTGGATCTTCCGAGTCATCTCCCCGGGCGTTTTGCACAGCGGTGCATCGGCCGCTTGGCCACGGAGTGGAGGCGGCGTTTCCAGTGTCGCAGGTTCCAGGAATGCACGCCAAATTCCTTGGCGACCGCAACGCATGTCTTGCCACGGGTGAGCCAATGGTCTGCCACCGAACGCCTGAATTCGTTGGTGTGATTCTTCCGTGGTCGGGATTCGTCCGATTTTTCTGCGTTTATAAGTTGGTTCTCTCAAACCCAAGAATTGGTGTCCATTCTTTTGGGGGAAGGGCTATGACGCTTCAACGGGGCCGCGCTCACGTGAGCGCGGAGATCGCAGACGGCCCTCTGGTCAATCCCCGCGCATAGCTAAGCTTCAACGGGGCCGCGCTCACGTGAGCGCGGAGATTACGTCTCTTAGGGAGTGCCCAAGGTGCGACGGTAGGCTTCAACGGGGCCGCGCTCACGTGAGCGCGGAGATGACGGCACCGCCAACACGTGGGGACGCCATGCTCGTGCTTCAACGGGGCCGCGCTCACGTGAGCGCGGAGATTGGTAAGGTCCGCTTGCCCCCCATACCATTGGCCCTGCTTCAACGGGGCCGCGCTCACGTGAGCGCGGAGATTGGGGCGATTTGGGTCAAGGACGCCCTGTCTATTGGCGCTTCAACGGGGCCGCGCTCACGTGAGCGCGGAGATTTCGATCCCAAGTTGGCTGAGTGTGAGCAGTGCATTGCTTCAACGGGGCCGCGCTCACGTGAGCGCGGAGATCACGAAACCATGAGTAAATGCCTGATGGGTTTGTGAGCTTCAACGGGGCCGCGCTCACGTGAGCGCGGAGATAGTTGTTGGAGGCGGGATGGGTGGACCAGAGTCAGCCGCTTCAACGGGGCCGCGCTCACGTGAGCGCGGAGATACCATGGGGGAAACTCATCCGGGGTGCGCTCCTAGCCGCTTCAACGGGGCCGCGCTCACGTGAGCGCGGAGATCGGAATGTCGTGCCGTTGTCGAGGGCCGACGTGCACCAGCTTCAACGGGGCCGCGCTCACGTGAGCGCGGAGATCAGAATCTGGCAGTGTAGGGGACCACTCCGAAAACCAAGCTTCAACGGGGCCGCGCTCACGTGAGCGCGGAGATTG
>JAFGQR010000095.1 GCA_016935555.1 Verrucomicrobiota bacterium | reverse complement strand
CCCCCCCCCCCCCCCCCACCCCGGCCCCCCCCCCCCCCCCCCCCCGCCGCTCCCACCACCCCAGCCCCCTCCCGCGCCGACGCCGCACGCACTTCCCCCGCCGGAATCACCTCGCCCTCCACCCCCGCCGGCTCCACCTCCGCATCGGCCTCGGCCGCACGGCTTTTGGGTTTTTGATCCGGCCGGGACTGCGGCACGCTCAGATCCCGCACCGTGGGCAGCGGCACCGGCTGAAGATCCGCCCCCAGTCCCGAGCGCTCAACTTCCTCCTGGAGCCGCTGAGCCTTGCGCTGAAGCTCCCGCGCCTGCCGCGCCAACCCCCGCTCCTCGGGCGTCCAATGCTCCTCCCCAGGCACCTTCGGCTCCCGCCGAAATAACCCGCGTATCCACTCGCCAAACCGAAAGTTCGTCAGGTAAATCAGGCCAACCAAATAAACCGTCCCCAATATGATCGTCGCCCCGGGCTTGCCGAAACGGCCGAAAACCACCGCGTTCATCGTCCGCCCCAAATGCCCGCCCGCACTCGACGCGTTCAGATTTTCCCGCAGCGATTCGAATAGCGGCGAGTGAAGGTCGAAAAAGCCCAGCGACGCCAAAAACAGCGCCCCGGCCCAATACCAGCGGCCCCGAAGATAGGCCAGGCTGTCGAACAAATGCGCCAGCCCGAAAAGCAACAGCAGCACCGGCACCAGAAACGCCCCCGCGCCGCACCACTGGAAAAGCACATTCGCCCCTGCCGCGCCCGCGCTCCCAATCCAGTTGTGCACCGTCTGGTTGGCCGGCACCCGGTGCGTTTCCACGTCGTAACGGTCAAACGACAGCTGCGCCACCCAAAGCAGCACCGCCCCGGCAATTGCCACAATGCCGATAATGTCACTCATGCCGCGCGCGTGCGGGCGAGTTGCGGAATCCTTCCGAGCCATCGCCCCCAGCGTAAATCCGCCCCGCCAAAGCGCAAGGTCCAACTGCACTGCCGCCCCGCCCCGTATGGCAGATTTGCGAACCCCGACCGCGCCTTGTGCCCCTGGGCTTTGTGCCCTGTGGGTGCGTGTGGTCGGGGTCAGCCCTTGAATTAACACTTTACGTTCCGGCCCGTCGTGGTTTCGAGGGCGGACCCGTTGGGCGCGCACACCGCACGAATCAGCTCTGCACATGGGTCGGTGAATCCTCTGCAGACTCGCGACCTCTCAGGGTCGGCGCGCCCGGAGGTCGTGTAGTCGGTGCCAGTTGTTAATTATTATTTCGAGGGTGACCCCATTGGTTTGCACGCGCACGGCGCTCCGCCACCGTCAACCCCCGGATGCACCCCCCCCGCCCCGGGGGTGCGTCTCGCAATTCCCCTAAGCCCCCTTGCGTAGGTTTGCGGCATTGTGTTCCAGGCGGCTTGGGCGATCTTTAACCGCGCATGCCACAAAGCCATCCATGAACCGCCGCAACCATTGTCCGCCTTTGATTCCGCCTTCAGCCCGGTCCACCCCGCGGCCCCAACAACCTCACAGTATGAAACGCTTTGCCCACCAACGCCTCCGCGGTTTCACCGAAGTCGAAATCATGATCGTCATCAGCCTCGTCGGCCTCGTCGCCGCCATCGCCGTCCCCAATTTCATGCGCGCCCGCAGCCTGAGCCGCAGAAACGCCTGCATCGCCAATTTGCGCCGGATCGAAAACGCCAAACAGGTCTGGGCGAGGGAATCCCTCAGGAGCGCAACCGACACGCCCGCCGAGAGCGACCTGTTCGGCAGCTCCAAATACCTCCGCCAGCCGCCCCGCTGCCCGTCCGGCGGTTTCTACATGCTCAACCCCGTCGATACCCCCGCCCAGTGCAGCCTCGGCCCCATCGAAGGCCATAACCTCTGACCGCACCCCACGCCACCCCCCAACGCGGAAATTCGATTCCGGCTAAAATCGGCCTTTCCCATCGCGCCCACGCGTGCTTGGCTCGTCCCCGACCATGCCAGCTCCAAAAATGGCGCCCGCGCTCGAATACCGCCGCGCTCACTTCGTGGCGCAACTGCCCCGACAGCACCTCTACTGCGCCTCCCACGCCTGGCTCCAGCGCCGCGGCGCGAACCGCTGGCGCGTCGGCCTGACCCGGTTCGCCACGCGGATGCTGGGCGAGATGGCAGACCACGGGTTCACCGTGGCCAGGGGCGCGGCGGTCGACATCGGGCAGGTCATCGGGTGGGTGGAAGGCTTCAAGGCGGTCGCCGACCTCCATGCCGTGGTCGAAGGCCGCTTCCAGCGCGGCAACCCGGCGCTTCAAAAGCGGATTGGCCTCGTCAACGACGACCCCCACGGCGAAGGCTGGCTCTACGAGGCCACCGGCGTGCCGGACCCGCAATCCATGGACGTCGAGGCCTACCGCCATTGGCTCGACCAGATCATCGACCGCCTCCTGGCCCGGGACCCGAAAGCCTGAACCGCACTCTCAAGGCAGCAGCATCGGGGTCACCAGCCGATAGTAACGCTGCGGGCCGGCGTCCGGATCCGGCACGGACTCGAGACGGGTGGCGGCTTGGGCAACCACGTCCGCCAGCTTCAGCCACGCGCCCTGCGCGCTCGCGTTGCGATAAAGCACCGTGTAGGAACGGTTCGCCACCGCCATGAAGTTCACCCCACAACCCGCCCCCGCCGTCGGCGTCTCCAACTTCAGATAACTGGCCGGGTCCTGCGGATCGGTCCCTGCGATGTACTCGTGCCCATTGCTCACCCCGTCTCCATCCGCGTCCAAGCCGGCGTCGTCGCCGCTCCCGGCGTTCAAGCCGTGAGTGTCCTCCCAGGCGTCGGGCAGACGGTCGCCGTCGGTGTCGTCAAGCACGGTGAGAAACGCGTTGGTCACCAGGTTGGCCGCCGTCCAGCCGCCGCCGACCCGGTTCTTCAGGGCGAGCACGTAGGTGCCGGCGTTGGTCGAGGTCACGTTGGTCAGGGTGATCGTGATGGTCCGGGCCAAGTTGGTGCTGTCGTATTCGTAAAGCGTGCGCGCACCCGAGGCATTGATGCGGCGCCAGCGGACGTCGATGGGCAGGATGCCGGAGCACTGGAGCGCAAGCACCACGTCGTCGCCCTGCACCGCCTCGATGTGCACCGGGGGCACCGGCTGGACCATGGCCGGCGGCGCCAGCACGCCCACAACCGCCACGGCGCTGGTGATGGTGGCGACGTCGTCCGTCAGCTGAACGTCGTAATTGCCTTCGTCGCTGACCTGGACGTTGGGCATGGCGAAGACGGCGTTGGTGGCGCCGGCCACGGGAATGCCGTTGCGGCGCCACTGGTAACGGATGGGCGAGCTGCTGGTCGCCGCCACCGAGAGCGTCACCGTGCTGCCCTCAACTGCGTCGACGGATTGCGGCTGGGTCACGATCCGGGCGGGGACCAGGACGGTCAGCGTGGCGATGGCGCTGGCGACGGAGTTGGCGGCGTTCATGACCAGCACCTGATAGTCGCCAGCCTGGGCCGATCCCACGCCGACAAGGTACAACGACGCGTTCGTCGCGCCCGCCACCAGCCTCCCGTTGCACAGCCACTGGAACTGAAACGGACCCGTCCCGCCCACCTCCACCAACAGCGACGCGTTGTTCCCCGCCACTACCGTCTGGCTGCCGGGCTGCGTCAGAATCACCGGCTCGGTCCCGCCCACGTAACCCGCGCCGGGCGTGGGCGCGGCCCCGACCCAGTGGGCCGGGTCGTCACCGTAGGCGTCCAGCGGGGCGCGCTGCAGGCTGAACCCGATGCCGTCGGCCGCCAGAGGCCAGGGCGAGGCGTCGCGGTAGTGCACCTTGTCGATGAGCACCGCCGTGATCACGATCTCGTTCGTGTAGAACCGCACCAGGTCGGGCTGCACCAACTCCACGCTGTCGTCGTCGTTCGCCAGCTTGCCGCCATACGGACCAAATAACCGCACCGCCGGACTCACCCCGAACCGCGCGCGAAAGGCGCTGGCCATAGCCGGGCTCGCGACAGGATCGAAGTCGACGACCAGGATGCGTTCGCCGGCAGCCATGACCTGGTTGCTGGGAAAGGCGTAACTCACCGCGTCGCGCAAGCGCCAGACATTCGTGGGCGCATGGGGATCGAACAGCGGCACGTTGGTGGACGCGATGTTGCATAACTCCACAAACTCGTGCTCCGTGTTGTCCCAGTAAGCGTTGTTCACAAACACGTCCCGCGGCCGATACATGATCTCGCTGATCACAATCGGCCCCACGCGCGGCCCGGCGTTGGCGCTGGACAGCGTGTTCGCCGACTGCGCGACGAAATGCTCGGCGCCGATGCTGGTCACGTGCCGCCCAAAGGTGATGCCGTTCAACGACGCCCCAAACTCGAAGCCGTGCACATACCCGCTCAGATGGCCTGCCGCATCGGCCGAGAACAGATATACCTCGTCGCCGGAGGAGCGCAGATTGAAGCTGCAGGCCGTGCCCGGCGTGGCGTTGAAATCCGATTCGTCCAACACCAGGTAACCGCCTGCCGGAATGACCGTCCCCGCCGGGATCGGGTATTTGGGCGAGCGGAAATCGTCGGACAGGAACCACCCGCCGACGTCCACGTTGGTGGCATGCGGATTGTAAAGTTCAATTGCGTCCACCTTGGGCAGGTCGGTGTGCGTCAGAGCCTCGTTGACCAGAATCGGCGGAATCTGCGGCGGCGCCGGCTCCGGCTGCCCCGGCGTGCCGTGCAACACCGAACCCGCACGCCAGCCCGCCTTCACGTCCCACTCCGCCCGCGCCCCGCCCTCGTCCGCCGCCACGAGGCTGAACCCGAGCCCGTCGGTGACCGGATACCAGCCGTCCGCAAACTCGAAATCGTGCACGACTTCGCCGACCGGCCCGACCAGGGAGACGCCTTCGCCGGCATCGCGCAGGTTGCCCGCGTAGGTGCCGGCGATGCCCGCCACGGCGCCATAACGGCTGGCAAAGGCCGCCTGGTCCTTCACCACCAGCACCCGCTCGCCCGGCCCCAGCGACGCGACCGCCCCGGTGCTGAAGTTGAACTGGATGCCGTTGACAAACTGGAACCCGGCCAGGCTCAGGGCGGCGGTCCCGTTGTTCTTCAGCTCGATGAACTCGAAATTCCCCGCATCGTTCGTGTCGCCGGCCGGCGCGGCCGCCGGATGATACATCATCTCGGTGATCACCAGCGGCGGCGTCGCGGTCACGTAAAGCGCCGCCGCCGGCCCGCTCCACGGAATGTTCGCCCACTTGCCCGCTCCCACATACGTCCGCGCCACAAGGCGGGCGTTGCCCTGGATCACCACCGGCCCCGTGTAACGCGTGGCCCAGGCCGCCACCGAACCGCCCGGCGCGCGCGGGTCGCGCCCGTCGGTGGTGTAATAGATCGTGCCGGCGGGGGCGTTGATCGCCACCGCAAAACCCTCCACAACATCCCCGCCCGGATGATTGAACTCGGGCGCCCTGTGGAACTGCGCGTCGACCCAGTCGAAACGGCCGGCAATCCAGTGCTTCATCCCCTGCGGCCCGTGGATGAGGTTCGAGTAGGTGCCCGGCGTGGCGTAGTTGACGTCCCACGTCGGGCTGCCCGTCGGGTTCGGCCAGTGAGACGACGCGCGTTGGGACGCGTATTTCGACCAGTCGCGCGCGGCGGACTCGAGGAGGTAGTTGTAGATCTCGTCGACGCGCGCCAGCAGGCGGGACCTGGCCATGATGTTGGTGCGCAGCACGCTCCAGCGGTCGACGATGGCCTGCTGGAAGTCGGGCGCGCCGGGTCCGGAGACGAGCCGCCGCAGCCAGATGTGCTCGGTTTCGCCGATCTGGGTGTAATACCAGTTGCTGAAATGCCCCCCATCGAGGTAGTCCGCATTGCCCCAGGCCAGGTTCCAGTCCCAGATCGGGTCCATCTTGATTCTCCCGGCGCGGTCCTTGTGCATGTAATTGCTGAGCCGGTAGCCGTCGATCTGCTTGGCGAACTCGACGATCCAGTGGTTGTCCACAAACGAGTCGACGTCGATGTACTTGGCATACCCGTTGACCGGATCCAGCCAGCTGGTGCCGTAAAGCGTGTTCTCAAATGCCGTCAGGTGGCTCGTCAGCCACGTCCGCTGCGCCGCCGTCAGCTCGTTGCCGTCCGGGTCGTGAAACTTCAAACCCTGGCGCGGCGTGGAGAAGTTCACGTCGCCCGGGCTGTCCTTGTCTTTCTTCCACATGTAACCGCCGGTGATGTCGGGTTCGGCGGTGTCGTAGGGGGACAGGCGCTCGATGTCGACGCGGTTGTTGTCGATCTTGATCTTCTCGAGCAGCACATAGACGCCCCGATAATCGCCGGGGTAGTTCACCAAGTTGCCCGAGCTGTCCTGGGCGACAAACAGCTCGCAGTAGCGCCGGCGCACCGCGTAATGCCCCATCTGCTCGTGCAATTCAAACGCCAGAAAGTTGTTCATGAGGGTCTTGTCCGAGTAAGGCCCGTTGAGCACCCAGTCGGATTCCTCCGGCAACCCCAGCAACGGCACCTCCTCGTCGATGCCGTAGGGATTGTTCAGCTCCAGGTTGTATTGGCGCTTGGCCCAGCCCGCCGACGACTGCCCCCGCTCCTGAACCTGGCAGACGCCCTCCCACTGCGGCGCGTCCGTGAGCGCAGCCCGCCCCCGAAAGGTGTCGATGACGACCGCAGACGCGTTCACGCGGGTTGACGACCCGCTGCCGGGCATCGACTGGCCGTGGGTGTTGATGATGATCAGCGGCAGATTCGAGTTGAACGCGTAGGCGTCGCTGGCCAGCAGGTCATACACGTGCGCCACCACCGGCCCCGGCAATAACCCCGCCTGAAACACCCGCGCCTTGATCCGCATGCTGCTCGAAATCACAATCGGCGCCCCATACGCCGTCGACGAGGCGCTCGGAATCGAACCGTCCGTCGTGTACCGGATCGTTCCCGACGGCGCCGACAGCCTCACCGTGACGCTGTTGCTCCGATACGCCCCCCCAGCCAGCGAAAACACCGGCTCGGGCGCAAACCCGGCCCCGCTGGTCGCGTTGGGCCCGCCCGGCGTCGGCGTGTCGAAAAAACCCACCACGCTCGGCGCCCCCAGAGCGCGCCCGTAGGATTTGTCTTCGGGCTGGTCGGGATACTCGGGGGCGAATGCGGACACGACGTTGGTGTCCGGCCCGACCAGCGCCAGGTATTCGCCGCCGGCGCCCAGTTTGAAATTGGTGTGCAGGGGTTTGGACGGGTCGCGGCGGTCTTTTTCGGAGGCCCACACGACGAGGTATTGGCCGACAGCCAGGTTCACCGACGGGAACCGCCACTTGGTCAGGTCGCCGTCGTCGTCCGTCAAAAACCAGCCGGCGAGGTTGACCGAGACCGGCCCCAGGTTGAGAATCTCAATCCAATCCTCGCGCGAGTCGTCGTCGTCCCGAATGTCGAGGTGCTCGTTGTCGGCCATGAACTCGGAGACGATGACCGTGGCGGCGGGGGCGGTGGGGTCGAGCGTGTAGCTCCAGCTGCCGCCCCCGAACGGGTTCAATGCCGGCGACACGTCCGTGATGCCGTGGCCGCTCGCCCAGGCCACCTGCACGGCGCCGTTCGCCGGCTGGGGGAAGCTGAAGATGTAATCGACCGGCGACACGGCCGTCATCCCCGTGGCCGCCACGCCGTTGACCAGAAAGTCGCTCGCGTTGACGCCCGTCACCGCCTCGGTAAACAGAATCTCCACCATGGTGAGCTGCCGCACGATCGCGCCGGGAGGCGGGGCCGCTTCGGCCAGGGGCGGGACGGTGTCCACCGTGGTCGACAAGGCGCCGGCGATGAGGAAATCGCTGCTGCTGCCGATGGAGGAATTGAAGGCCTGAATGGCGATCGCGTTGGTGCCAGCCACCAGGAGCGCGCCCGGGTTGGGAATGGAGTAGGTGTCCGTGTTGGGTTCGCCCGCGGCTCCGAGGGAGACGTCGTCGTGGAACATGTCGCCGGCGGGCATGTTGATGCGGCGGACTTCGGTCCCGTTGATCCACACGATGCAGCCGTCGTCGGTGCGCAGGCTCAGGGTGAGGTCGAGCACGCCGGAGGGGCTGGCGATGACGAACGTTTTGCGCATGAAAATGCACGTGTAGCCGCCATACATGTCCGTCAGGTCCGTGTTCCCCGTAAACCCCGAACTGCGCTCGTAAAAGAACGGCGCGTTGCCCGTCAGCCAGGCCGCGTCATTGAACCCCGCCATCCGCCAGGCGGTCACCGGCGAGGAGGCTTCCTGGGTCCCCTTGAAGTACTTCCAGGGGGTGTTTTCCTCGAAAATGGCCGCCCCGGGCAGCAGGAAACCGCTGAGGAAAAGCAGGGCAACGCTGGCCGGACGGGTACGTATGAATATCATAAGATGTTGTCCACGGTTGATAGTTTCCACTTACTCATACCACATCCGCCTCCACGTGTCACATGCATTATTCCCGGGTCAACGCATGAAAGCGCCAGGCCAGCGCCACCGCCGCCGCGCCCAACCCCGTCGCCAGGCCGATCCAAATGCCCACCACGCCACGCTGGCCCGGGAACGCCAGCACGTAGGCCAGCGGCATCGCCACCAACCAATACGCCAGCGCCGCCACCAGCGCCGGCACCCGCACGTCCGTCAGCCCCCGCAAGGCCGCCAGGGCCGTCACCTGCACCCCGTCGGCCACCTGGAAAAAGGCCGCCACCAACAGCAGCTGCGCCGCCAGCGCCGCCACCGCCGGTTCCGTGACAAACAGCCGCGCCAGTGGCCCCCTCGCCCCCGCGAAAATCAACGCGAAACCCGCCATCACCACCGTCGACATCCCCAGCCCCACAAACCCAATGCGCCGCATCCGGGCGCGGTGGCCCGCGCCCCAGGCGTGCCCGACCCGGATGCACACCGCCAGCCCGATGCCCAGGGCGAACATGAAGGACATCGTGGCGCAGTTGATGGCAATCTGGTGCGCCGCAATCGCCCCGGGGCCGATCCAGCCCGCCATCAGCGCCGCCAACACAAACGCGCTCACCTCGAGCAAATGCTGCGCTCCCGCCGGCCAGCCCAGGCTGATCAGCCGCCCCATCCGATGCCAGCCCAGCGGCGCCCGCCACCGCACGGGGTGCCAGCGCCGGCAGGCCGGCGCGAAAACCACATAGCCGAGCATCGCCGCCATCATCGCCAGCCGCACCAGCACCGTGGCCACCCCGGCCCCGTTCAATCCCAGCGCCGGAGCGCCCCAGTGGCCGTAGATGAACACCCAGTTTGCCGGGATGTTCAACAGCACGCTCCCCAGCACGATCAGCGTCGGCGGCCACGGACGGCTCAGCGCCTCGGCATACTGCTTGGCGGCGTGCGCCACCATCTGCGGCAGCATCGAACCCCCAAACAACACCAGGTACGTCCCCGCCGCCGCCACCACCTCCGGCGACTGGCCCAATTGCCCCAAAAACGGCCGCAGCCCCACCGCCACCGCCACCGCCACCAGCCCCGCGCCCGACGCCAGCAGCAACCCGTGCCGCAGCACCTCGCCCGCCTCCGGGGCGTCCTTCGCCCCGAACGCCTGCGACGTCAGCACCGCCACCGAGGACAACAGGCCGATCATGAAAATCATGGGCAAATGCACAATCGCATTCACAAACGCCGCCGCCGCCAGCGGCACCACCCCAACCCGCCCGATCATCACCGTGTCCGTGATGCCAATCAGCATGTGGCCGACCGTCCCCGCCATGATCGGGAACGCCAGCGCCAGCGTCGGACGCACCTCGCGCCGCCACCGCCACATCGCTCGAAATGGTGCGGCGCCCGTCGCGAAAACAGCCTTGTCTTGTCTGGTTTCCATGCGGAGGACCTCAACCCGGGTGCAAACCGGTTCCGGAAGCCGCGCGATCTTTTCAGATGCCCGCCCGGAATCAACCCCAATGCGCCCCGTTCCCCCTCCGGCCCTGCAATCTCCAATTCTGAATCTCCGGGTGCACGCGGATGGCAGGGCGAGACTCCGTCGAGCCCAAACTTCCCCGCCTCGCACCGCCCATCCCTGGCCGTCCCGGTGCCGCGCCGTGGCAAACGCGCCTCTCAGGGGAAGAAGTCAGGGCTCGACGGAGTCTCGCCCTACCGGCGTGATGGGCGCGATGCGCGTTGAGCGTTGAGCGTTGAGCGTTG